>NZ_JBGLYK010000066.1:0-25087 GCF_047304025.1 Pseudomonas sp. Pseusp97
GGCCGCCGGGTTTGAAATGCGCCCCCCCTGTAACAAGGGGCCCCCCCCCCCTCCCCCGGCCCCGCGCCCGCCCGCTCCCCGCGCTGGCCGCGGGGGGCCGCGAAGTGCCGCCGGACACGGTCGGCGACCGGTTCGGCGGATGTCTCATGTAGTCGTGTATCAGAAGTCAAAGAACACCGTTTCCGCATTGCCCTGGACGCGGATATCAAACCGGTAAGCGAGCCTCCCGTCCACCTCGCAACGCTCTGCAATCAGCGTTTGCCGACGTTCGGGCTGCTCGATCCGGTTGAGCACCGGGTCCACGGCGTTGGCCTGCGCCTCGTCTTCGAAGTACAGGCGGGTCTGCAGATGAATGTTGATGCCACGGGCAAACAGCGAGACGTTGACGTGCGGCGCCATGGGTATACCGGCGGCGTTCTTCACCACACCGGGCTTGATGGTCTGCACCCGCCATTCGCCAGCGTCGAAGGTCGTAGCCGTGCGCCCGAAGCCGTTGAAGGGCTTTTCCAGGTCATAGGCAGCGTCATACACCCCTTCGTGATTCGCCTGCCACAGCTCCAGGAACGAATCGCGGATCAGGTGGCCATTGCCGTCGTACACGTGGCCTATCAGCAGGATGTGTTCGCCCGGCGCACCAGGCTTGGCCATCTCGCTCCAGATTTCCTGGTCGCGGGCGGGGTTGCCGGCAGCGGCCAGCGCCAGGCCGATGTGCACGTAGGGGCCGGCGGTCTGCGAGGGGGTTTCCGGCAGCAGTTCAATGGGCATGGTCGATCCTCCTCACTTGTTCTCGAAATGGGTCTTGCGCTGGCCGCGCAGCACGATGTCGAAGCGGTAGGCCAGGCAATCCATGGGATTGGCGTTGCTCATGTCCAGCTTCGCGATCAGGGTTTGCACCGCGTCCGGGTGGGCAATCGACTTGACGATGGGGCACATCGGGATCAGCGGGTCACCCTCGAAGTACAGCTGGGTGATCAGGCGCGTGGAAATCGACGGGCCGCTGATGGAGAAGTGCACATGCGCCGGGCGCCAGTCATTCGGACCGTTGCCCCAAGGGTAAGGGCCGGGCTTGATGGTGCGGAAGATGTAGCGCCCTTCGCTGTCGGTCAGCGCGCGGCCGACGCCGCCGAAGTTCGGGTCCAGCGGCGCGAGGTAGCGATCGTTCTTGTGGCGGTAGCGGCCGCCGGCGTTGGCCTGCCACATCTCCACCAGGGTGTGCGGCACGGGTTTGCCGTACTGGTCCATCACCCGACCGGAAATCAGGATGCGCTCGCCGATCGGCAGGCCGCCGTTGTTGAAGTTGAGCAGCAGGTCGTTGTCATGTTCGCCCAGCTTCAGGTGCGAGAAGTCCGGGCCGCTGGTTTCGGAGACCGATTGCGGAATGCTCACCAGCGCCTGGCGCGGCGAGCGGGTTATGGAGGTCTTGTAGTCGGGCGTGAGGGCTTTGGGGTGCCAGTTTCGGTCACGAATGACGAAGCGGCTGTTTTCCGCGTCGGACATGTCGGTCTCCTCTTGTTGGATTTATCGGAGCCTGTTGCATCAGGCAGTGCGGCGGAGTGTCGCCCGCAAGCCAGACGCCGAAAACTGAAAAGATGCCGCCAACCCATAACCAAATGGTTATGGATAAGTCCCTTCGCGGTAAGCCTCTCCTACCTCGCGCAGGACGTCCAGACACCAGTGCGCGCCCAGCGAAAGAGGCAACGTCGAGTTACTGCAGACGCCTACTGAACCGCCCGGCTCCTGCACATCCAGCGGCAGCTCCAGCATATCCCCGGAGCGCAGGTCCAGACGTACCGAATCCAGCGGGGCGATCCACAGCGCGTCGCTGGTCAATACATAACGGCGGGCGAGCACGGTGGACAGGGTTTCCAACCGCTGGCGCGGCTGGCCGAGGCCGCTCTGCACCAGCAGGCTGTCGGCGGACTTGCGGATGGTGGTGCCGGCCAACGGTAGTACCAGCGGCCAGTCGTCCAGCGCCGAGGGCGGCAGAGGCCGTCCCAGCAGCGGATGGCCGGCGCGAGCCACCAGGGTCATGGATTCGCTGTACAGGTGCTCGAAGGCCAGACCCTGTATCTGCGGGCTTTCGGTCATGCGCCCGACCACCAGGTCCAGTTCGCCCACGCGCAGTTGCGAGAGCAGGTGCGCGCTCGGCCCAGTGACCACACTGACCACCAGCGCCGGGTGCCGCTCGTGCAGGCGCCGCACCGTCTCAGGCATCAGCAGGCTTTCCACCGTGGAAAGCACGCCCAGGCGCACCGTACTGGAGGCGTACTCGCCGCCGCGCAGACTGTTCACCCCATCACGCAGCGCCTGCACGCACGGGCCGGCGTATCGCAGGAAGGCCACGCCCGCCTCGGTCAGGCTGGCGCCGCTCTTGCCACGTTCGAACAGGCTGGCTTCGAGCAGGTCCTCCAGTTCCCTGAGCGTCTTCGAGATGGCCGGCTGGCTCACCGCCAGGGCATCCGCCGCGCGGGCCAGGCTGCCCTGGCGGGCCACTTCGAGGAAACACACCAGATGGCGGAACTTGATACGCGAATCGATATTCATGACGGCTCAACGCGGTTCGCGGAACGCGCGGGGCGAAACCCCGGCGTAGCGCTTGAAGAATCGGGAGAAGTAGGCCGGTTCGGAGAAGCCCAGGCTGTCCGACACCTGCTGGATGGTCATGGCTGTGTACACCAGGTTGCGCTTGGCCTCCAGCAGCAGGCGCTGGTGGATCATCTGCAGCGCCGACTGCCCGGCCAAGCGCCGGCACAGCGCATTGAGGTGCGCGGCACTGATGCCCAGCGCCGCCGCGTAATGCTCGATGGGCCGGTGTTCGCGGAAATCCTGCTCCAGCAGGCGGGAAAACGCATGCACATGTTCGACGCCGCGATCCTGCTGGCTCGCCTGCGCGCGCGCCTGCTCCAGTGCCCGGCGGGTGAGCCACACCAGCAGCATGTTGAGCAGCGACTGCAGCATCAGGTCGCGGCCCGGCGCCTGCTGCGCGTATTCGCGGTCGATGGACTCGAACAGCCCATCGAGCTGATGCATGTCCTCCCCTACGGTGAAGCAGGCCGGTTGCTCCAGCACCGAGCTTTGCAGCAGACCGCCGAGCTGTTCCGCCAACGGCAACCCCATGCTCAGCACCCAGCCCTGCACGTCCTCGGCGAAGCGGAAACCATGCACCGCCAGCGCCGGCGTGACCTGCAGCGAAGCCTCGCGCACCGGCGTCACCCGCCCCTCAACTTCCAGCTCCGCCGCGCCGGCTTGCACATACAGCAGCTGCACCAGGTCGCCATGGCGATGGGGGCGGATTTCCCAATCGTGCAGCCGGCTGCGCGAGGCGATGGATTCGCAGTGGATCAGGTCAGGAGTCGGCCAGGCCGTCGTCTCGCCATACAGGCGGAACACCGGGACCGGTGTGTCAGCACGCTGTTCGATCACCGCCCACATCCATGAAAAGTCCAAGAAGACTGTTGGAAATTACCTTCAAAGGCCGATCCCATCCACAAAAAATGCAGGAGACAAAAACAACAGCGCTCTCCAAGGAGCCATTTCATGAAGACTCAAGTTGCCATCATCGGCGCCGGTCCTGCCGGACTCCTGCTTGGCCAGCTGCTGCACAAGGCTGGCATCGACACCGTGATCCTCGAACGCCAGACACCTGACTACGTGCTCAGCCGCATCCGCGCCGGCGTGCTCGAACAAGGTTGCGCCGACCTGCTGCGCGAAGCCGGAGCAGGCGCGCGGATGGACGCCGAAGGCCTGCTGCATGACGGCTTCGAACTGGTATTCAATGGCCGCCGCGAACGTATCGACCTCAAGGCTCTTACCGGCGGCAAGCAGGTAATGGTCTACGGCCAGACCGAAGTCACCCGCGACCTGATGCAGGCCCGCGCGGCCAGCGGCGCGATGAGCGTGTACGAAGCGGCCGACGTGGAGCTGCATGATGTCACCAGCGAAAAGCCCTACGTCACTTTCACTCACCAGGGCGAACGCGTGCGCCTGGACTGCGATTACATCGCCGGCTGCGACGGCTTCCACGGCATCGCCCGGCGCAGCATTCCCGCCGAGCGCCTGAGCGTCTTCGAGCGCGTCTACCCGTTCGGCTGGCTTGGGCTGCTCAGCGATACCCCGCCAGTCAACCACGAACTCATCTACGCCAGCAGCGAACGTGGCTTCAGCCTGTGCAGCCAGCGCAGCGCCACCCGCAGCCGCTACTACCTGCAGGTGGGGCTGGATGAAAAAGTCGAGGACTGGTCCGACGAGCGCTTCTGGGAAGAACTCAAGCGCCGCATTCCAGAGGACGCCGCACGCCAGCTGATCACCGGTCCGTCCCTGGAGAAGAGCATTGCCCCGCTGCGCAGCTTCGTCGTCGAGCCACTGCAATACGGCCGGCTGTTCCTGGTTGGAGACGCCGGACACATCGTCCCACCCACCGGCGCCAAAGGCCTGAACCTCGCCGCCAGCGACGTCGACGCGCTGCACCGCATCCTGGTGAAGGTCTACGGCGACGGCCGCACCGACCTGCTGGAACAGTATTCGCCGATAGCTCTAAGGCGCATCTGGAAGGCCGAACGCTTCTCCTGGTGGATGACCTCAATGCTGCACCAGTTCCCCGACAGCGACGCCTTCACCCGGCGCATGCTGGAGACCGAGCTGGACTACTTCCTCGGCTCCGAGGCCGGCCGCACGACCATCGCCGAGAACTACGTCGGGTTGCCATTCGAGGAAGTGACCTGACGTCCCGCTGGCAGGACAGGGTGAGAGGCTCTTGATCTCGTAGGAGCGGAGCTTCTCCGCGATCCGGCCGACAGGCCGGTGCAAGCGACAACGGTCCCGGCTACGCCGGGATTTCGCGGAGAAGCTCCGCTCCTACAAAAAGCCCCTAGCTCCGAAGCGAGCTTGCTCGCGAACCGCCCATACGTGAACTCTCCGAACCAACCTCCGTCCTTCCCGCCCTACGACCCTGTTATCGCGCAAGGCGCCCGGCCACGCCGGATTTCGCGGAGAAGCTCCGCTCCTACAGAAGCCCCAACTCCGAAGCACGACCTGTAGGAGCGAGCTTGCTCGCGAACCGCCTGGCAACGGAGTTACCGGCGAAATCCCTTCGCGAGCAAGCTCGCTCCTACGAAAAGCCCCACCAACTATCCTTACTGCTCCAACCCCGCCGCTCGCCGCGACACCGCTGGAGGCGACCATCGACCCGGACGAAGCGAACTTCCTCAGCTACCTGCTCGCCGAAGCCGGCGACGGCGACGCGCGCGCCTTCGCCACGCTGTACCGCAACACGGCCTCGCGCCTCTACCCACTGGCGCTGAAGCTGAAGACTGATCCGTCAGAAGCGGACGCCCTGCTGGTCGACACCTTCCTGCACATCTGGACGGATGCCGACCGCTACCACCCCACGCGAATCGCCGCGCTGGACTGGATGATCGCCCTGCTCTACCAGCTCGCCGGCCACCCTTCCCCGCCGCCCAGCGACGAACCCTGCCCGGAACTGCCGCCACCGGACGAGCTCTGGCAAGCCATCCGCGCACGCCTTCCCGATGAAGAAGACGACAGCCCCAGCCTGCGCTGGCCGCTGATCATCGTCAGCGTGGTCGGCCTGCTGATCGGCGCGGCGATCTGCCTGAGCCTGCTGCTGGAACTTCGCCCCGCGTCCTAGGCATTCACCTGACAGACGATGGGTATCGCTTCGCTCCACGCCATCCTACGGAGAGCTCCGGGGTGGCAGATGGCAGGTCGTAGGATGGTGTGGAGCGAAGCGATACCCATGCCGCTGCTGCACCCTTACTCCCCCCGAAACCGCAAACATCCCGCCCCAGCCCCGTAATACGCCATAAAAACCCTGAATTCCGTACGGCATCGCCTTGCCAAGCCGTCGCGTACTTGGCATAAACGTCCGATTCTTTTTCGCACACCAAACAAGGAAGTTTCGATGCGCATTCTCGGACGCGTCCTACTTGCAGTCCTTCTGCTGCTCCTGCTCGTCGGCGGCGTCATCGCCTGGTACACCGCGCATCCCAATCTTCCCGAATATTCCAAGCCGGAGAAGATGGTCCACCTCGACCAGTGGAGCCCGAAGGATCGCGAGACCTACTACTACACGCCCCAGGGCACCCAGGTAAAAGGCCTGCGCTACGACTGGTTCACCCACCTCGAGCAACCCTTCTCCAGGGACAAGTTCGCCAGCCCCGAAAACCTCGCGCGCTTCGGCTTCCTCATCGAGCCCGAGCAGATCGGCCGCGACGCCGACGACACCCTGGCGGCTACTGCCAAGAACCCCGGCAACCTGCCTGTCGGCTTCGCCCGCCACCAGGACGGAGAGACCGGCGCCTGGTACCTCGACATCACCTGCTCCGCCTGCCACACCGGCGAGCTGCGTTATAAAGGCACCGCCGTGCGCATCGACGGCGGCGCGGCCATGCACTCCATCGCCTCCACCGTGCCCACCCTGCGCGGCGGCGCGTTCGGCCAGGCACTGGGGGCCAGCCTGGCCTCCACCTACTACGTGCCGTGGAAGTTCGACCGCTTCGCCAAGGGCGTGCTGGGCGACCGCTATCCCAAGGGCAAGGCCGCGCTCAGGCGCGACGTGCGCAACGTGCTCGGCACCCTCGTTTCCACCGCCTGGAACGACACCCACCGCGGCCTCTACCCGACCCTGGAAGGCCCCGGCCGCGCCGACGCCTTCGGGCGCATCGCCAACAGCGTGTTCGGCGATGGCATCGACGCCTCCAACTACCGCGTCGCCAACGCCCCGGTGAACTACCCGCAGGTGTGGGACATCTGGAAATTCGACTGGGTGCAGTGGAACGGCTCGGCCATGCAGCCCATGGCGCGCAACATTGGCGAAGCCCTCGGCGTCGGCGCCACGCTGCGGATGTTCGAGAGCGACGGCAAACCGGTGATGGGCGATGAGCGCTACGCCTCCAGCGTGCGCCTGCGCGATCTCTACAGCCTCGAGGAAACCCTCAAGCAACTCAAGCCGCCGACCTGGCCCAAGGAAGTCTTCGGCGACATCGACCTGAAGAAAGCCTCCCAGGGCCGCGCGCTGTTCCAGGCCAACTGCGTCTACTGCCACGGCCCGCACATCAAGGCCCTCGGCGCCGCCGACACCATTGCCCCGGAGCGCGTCCCCGAGTGGGCGATGAAGATGGTGTCGACCAAGGAAATCGGCACCGACCCGACCACCGCCGACAACATCGCCGACCACACCTTCGACGTGCGCTCGCTGAAGTGGAGCCTCGAAGAACTGAAGAACATGAACGTCCGGCTCTACCCCAAGAGCGAGGAGCCGCTGGACCTGTCGAAGATCTCCGCCGCCAAGGGCCTGGCCTTCGTCACCGCGTACGTCGAACAGCGCGCCTACCGCGACGCCCACATCAGCCCCGAGCAGCAGAAGGAAATGAACGGCTACGGCCTCGACATCGGCGTGCGCGAATTGCGCGCCTACAAGGCCCGCCCGCTGGACGGCATCTGGGCCACGCCGCCCTTCCTGCACAACGGCTCGGTGCCCAACCTGTTCCAGATGCTCTCCCCGGTGGCCGAGCGCGACAGCCAGTTTTGGGTCGGCAGCTTCGAGTACGACCCGAAATACGCCGGCTACCGCACCGAGCGCTTCCCCGGCGGCTTCCTCTACAAGACCAGCGTCACCGGCAACAGCAACGGCGGCCACGAATTCCGCGACGGCTGCCGCCAGGACGGCGTCATCGGCCGCGCCCTGTCACCGGAAGAACGCTGGGCGCTGGTGGAATACCTGAAGGTCCTGGGCAACCCCGACTACGAAAACCGCCTCGACCGGAACGTCCCTACCCCGCCGTGGACGCCGGGACCGAAGTGCGAGTAAACGCGCCGGATCGCTCTTCGTAGGAGCGAGCTTGCTCGCGAACCCGCCTAACTCCAGCGCCGACGGATAGCCCGTTCGCGAGCAAGCTCGCTCCTACAACAGCCACACCGAAACACCGCAGCACCATCGACACACCGGACCAGTCCCCTCTCCCTTCAGGGAGAGGGCTAGGGCGAGGGCCAACCCCGCTCCGAATCACCACCGGAACACCGAACCAGCCCCCTCTCCCTTAAGGGAGAGGGTTGGGGAGAGGGCAACGCCCAGCACCATTCCCCACCGATCCGCCAAGCAGTCCCCTCTCCCAAGAAGCGAGAGGGTCAGGGAGAGGGAAGCTCCTGGGATCCCCTCCATAAAAAACACGAAAGGACCCCGTGCCATGCGCTCCCTGCTTACCCGAATCTGGCTCTTCCTCGGCAAATGGCTCGGCCGTCTGCTGCTCGCCGTGGCCGCCATCGGCCTGCTCGGCTGGGGCATCGGCAGCCTCTACTACGCGTGGAAATTCTCCGGTCCCGTCTCCGCCCAGGAAGAAATCCCGCCGGGCGAAGCCCAGCTCACCCAGGCCATCATCGAAGACGCCGTGCGCATCGTCGAACAGCACCGCGACAACACCCGCATCCTGCGTGACGCCCATGCCAAGGCCCACGGCTGCGTGAAGGCCGATGTCACGGTTGCCAGCGACCTCGCCCCCGGCCTGCGCCAGGGCGTATTCGCCGAACCCGGCCACAAATGGGAAGCCATGGTCCGCTTCTCCAACGGCAATGCCTACCCGCAGTTCGACAGCGCCCGCGACGCTCGCGGCATGGCCATCAAGCTGCTCGACGTGCCCGGCGCCAAGCTGATGCCCGGCAAGGGCCACGACACCGAGCAGGACTTCGTCATGTTCAACCACCCAGTGTTCTTCGTCCGCGACGTCGCCGAATACCGGCAGAACTTCGCCGCCCAGGCCAGCGGCCAGAAAGTCGCCGCGTTCTTCCCCAGCTGGAAGCCCAGCACCTGGGAAATCCGCCACCTGATCATCGCCCTGCAAACCCTCGCACCCGCCCCGGACAGCCCCCTGCAAGCCGGCTACAACGGCATCGCGCCCTACAAGCTGGGCGAGGAAAACAACATCAAGTACCGCGTCATCCCGCTGAGCGAAGGCTGCCCGGCCTACCAGTTGCCCAAGCTCAACGAAAAACTGCCCAACTTCCTGCGTACCGCCATGTACCAGCAACTCTCGGTCGACCGCGTCCCCGCCTGCTTCGCCCTGCAAGTGCAGAAACAGGACCCGAGCAAGTACATGCCCATCGAAGACACCAGCGTCGAATGGAGCGAGAAGGACTCCCCGTTCCAGACCGTCGCCACCGTCAGCATCCCGCCCCAGGACTTCGACAGCCGCGAGCAGAACCTCGCCTGCGACAACATTTCCTACAACCCATGGCATGCCCTCCCCGAGCATCGGCCGATCGGGGGCATCAACCGGCTGCGCAAGGCGGTTTACGAGGCGGTAAGTGTTTATCGCCATCAGAGGAATGGGGGGGGTGGGGAATGACCCGACACTCGAACCAACACCCGGAGAAACAAGGACGATCATGAAGTATCGCAATACCCTCCTCGCCCTGCTTATCGCAGTGGCAGGCACTGGCTGCACCCAGGAAGAAATGCGTCAGTTTCAGGAAGGACTGGACGCCCACAACCTGGAGATGAGCGCGCAGGATTACGTCGTGGTTCTGCACCCCGCCAAGGCTCTCAAGGTCTGTGAAGAGCAATTGCCGCAAGTGGCGATCAACTGCGTTGTCGACGGCAAGCTCATCGGCCCGCCAGCCAAGCGTCTGCCCTTCGGCGTCATGAATGAAAAACTTACCTATGAAGAACGCATCGCCCACGCCCAGATCGGCAACGTGCTGGTGCTGACCACGCAAACCACTCAGCACGGTTACAAGTACTTCACCGCCACGGGCTATTCCACCCTCAGCACCAGCCCGGAAAAGAAAGAATTCGAGCGATTCATTGGCACGCTCTGGACTAACGCCTCGGTGCCGATGAACATCCATCGCCCCGGCGACGAAGTGGCCGCCAGCTTCCTGTACCGCAACGACGCCAACGCTCCGCAGATCAACGCCGAACTGAAACGTCAGGCCGAACTTGAGGCTCGCAACGCCCAATTGCAGGCGGATCAACAAGCCTACGACAACTCCGACGAAGGCCGCGCCGAAGTCCTGCGCAACGCCATCCTGGCCTGTCAGGAGGAAATCGACGACGCCAAAGCCGATATCGCCGAAGACGACCGCGTCGCGAAGGTCTCAGGCGTCCGCAACCTCAGCCTCCGCCACGAAGCCGGCCTGCGCATTGTCCGGTGCCAGGACGATATGAAGGTATCGTGGAAGGCCTATAAAGAGTTAGGCGGGAAGGAGCGGACGATGGCGGAGTTGCTGAAGTAATTAATTGGAAATTTTGGCAGGGAATATCCCGCCATTTTTCAATCTATTTTCTCTGATCACCAATCATCATCCCCAAGGTACTCCGAGCCTTTCCGCAGCCTGCTGCAATTCGAACGGCAGTGCGTACGGGTACTGGAGTGGCAGGACGACCTGTGTGTGGGCTTCGGCGATCTGCCGCACGTGCTGGGCGGGCTAGAAATAATGCCCTGATCTTGTCGCTGGAGGGCGCAGAAGCCCGGCAAGTCGCTCTCGCCTCATTGGCCGAGGTGGATGCCTATCTTCTTGCCCACATCAGCTTCCGTCTGTGCGATTTTCACTGACCCTTTGCTCAATATGCCTTGAACCTGAGCGCCACTTCGGCATGAACGTTGAGTACAACGCATGGCGCGCACGATCGCGAGCGGTTATACGCGCTACAGGTTTACCGGGAAATGCCGTTCGTAGGATGGCGTGGAGCGCAGCGATACCCATCAATTCCCGCGCGCCGACAGCATGGGTATCGCTGCGCTCCACCCATCCTACTTGTACGTCACGGCGCCGTGGCGTCAGAGCTCCCCACCCAGCTTGAGCAACGTCATTATCAGCCCGCCGATCGTCATGAAGGACGCGAGCAGCGTGCCGAGGATCAGCGGGACGGCGAGACGTAGGGCGTCACTTCCAGCAGGAAGCCGAGGCGGATGGGGTGCGGGGTCAGGCAGGTGATCCGGTAGTCGCCGGGTTCGTTGCAGTGGAACTCGCCCAGGGGATTGCTGGAGTTGCCGCCCATGTCGCTGCGGCGCACGGTGAAGACGTTGAAGCGGCTGTACGCCTCGTAGCGAACGGGCTGGCCGCTGGCACAGGCGGTGACGGCGAAATCGGCGTCGAAATGCGCGGTACCGGTGACGACGGTGAAGGGCGGGAAGACGATGTTGACCACGTAGCGCCCCGGCTGCGGCAGCGCCACTACTTCCGCGCGGGCGGGGTCGGCCCAGCGGTAGCACAGGTCGGGGGCGATTACCCGGCGCAGTCCGCCGATGCAACGGATCAGCAGGTAGCCGCCGAGCAGCATCACCAGCGGTGCGCTCCACAGCAGAGTCGAGGGTTCTAGGCTCATGGCGGGTATCCGACCTGGGTTGGGGTTGGCACGGCGACGGCGCCCTTGCGCAGGGGCGCTGCGCGGCGGTCATGCATTCTGCCAGGGCATCGAGGGCTGATCACGCGGACGTGGGACGGATAAGGCGGCCGACGCTTCCGCCAGCATTCCGATAGCCCGTTGGCTCGTACAGGTACTCCATGTTCGGTGCATCCTGCAGGAGCTCAGGAGGTGCCGCCTTGGAAGCCGCTGAAGATCGTGGAGGAAAATCAGTAAGACCCAAGGGAAAGATACCACCTTCGCACCCCGCTCCCGTGCAGAACACCAGCCCAGAGCGGTTCCACCCAAGTTCCTCGCGTTACGCCGGCAGTCCCCACTCGTTACGGGGGGATGCAGGGTGTGAGAGAGCTCCGGACCATGGCTCTTCCTGTCGGTGGACGGGCCCGCCATTCCGAGGTCGCTCCTGCAAGGCGCCGGCGCAGCCCTCCTTCGATTGCCTTTCGCTGAACGGCACCGGGCAACTTCCCATGACGATCGCCCGGCCAGCCGCCCCTGGAGGACGCTTGCGATGAAACAGCTCACCCCGATGGACGCGCACTTTTTCTACTTCGACGCACCGCACCAGCCGATGGTCGTCGGCAGCCTGTGGATCTGTGACCAGCGCAGCGCACCCAATGGCCTGGTCCGGCACAAGGACATCATCCGCTTCATCAACAGCCGCCTGCACAATACGTCGCTGTTCCGCCGCCGCCTGCAGCACGCGCCCTTCCGCCTCGACGACCCGTACTGGGTGGAAGACAAGAGCTTCGACCTGGAGTACCACATCCGCCACGTGGGCCTGCCGCAGCCGGGTGATTGGCGCCAGCTGTGCATCTTCGCTGCACGGGCGATGTCGCGGACGCTGGACATGGAGCGGGCGCCCTGGGAGATCATCGTCATCGAGGGCCTGGATAATGTGGAAGGCGTCCCGGCCGGGAGTTTTGCCCTGCTGCTGCGCTTCCATCATTCCTACATCGACGGCATGGCGGGCATCCAGGTCAACAGCATGCTGATGACCGATCAGCCGGAGTTCGAAGAGGCCAATCAGCATCCGCTCTCCAACGAGCGGCTACCCAGCCGCACCCAGCTGTGGACCCGGACTATCCCGCGCCTTGCGATGCAACCCCTGCGCAGCATGCGCGCCAGCCTGCGCGTCGCCCACCGGGGCCTGCAATTGTTCTCGCAACGCCACGCCGATGCCATCCCCGCCCACGATGGCGTGCCAGGCAGCATCTTCAACGTGCAGGTTTCCCCGCACCGCACCTTCGGCGCGCTGGTCTGGAAGATCGGCGAGCTCAAGCAGGTACGCCGTTGCGTCCAGGGCGCCACGCTCAATGACGTCATCGTGGCGATCATCGGCGGCGCCCTGCGCCGTTACCTGGAACGTCGCGATGTGCTGCCGCACGGGCAATCGCTGGTTTCGCTGTGCCCGGTGGCAATCGCCACCGAACAGGGCAATCGCAACCAGGGCAACTTCATCTCCGCGATGCTGATCGGGGTCGGCACCGACATCGACGACGCGCAGGAGCGTCTGGAGATCGTCCATGAGCGCACGCAATCGGGCACGCACCTGGCCCGCGAGCAGATCAACGATCTGCTGCTCTCGGTCGGCGACATGCTGCCCGCCCCCGTGCGGATGCTCGGCGGCTGGCTATCCAAGCAGCTGCGCTACGTGGGCAACCGCCATCTGTGCAACATGGTCATCACCAACGTGCCGGGCCCGGCGGGCAACGAACGCAAATACTTCGCCGGGGCCGAGATCCAGGCGCTCTACCCGATCATTCCGGTGATGGACGACATCGGCATCTGCCACGGCCTGACCAGCCTGTACGACCAGATGATGCTGGGGGTGAACTGCGACCGCGAGGTGATGCCGGACATCGACGTCTACATGGACTGCCTGCGGCAATCCACCGACGAGTACCTGGCCCTGGCCCAGCAGAACGCTGCGCGGGTAGCTCCCGCGGCACAGGCCCCCGGCGAACCCCAACCCGCGCGCCGGCGCAAGGCGGCGGCAGACGCCACCGCCACCGATCCGTCCTGAAACCCACGGGCGCAGGGCATGGATGCCGCGCTCTGTCGATTGTTCCGATTCACGGAGAGACGCACATGCTTTGGCACAGAGCCACGACCAGCCGGCTGCAGAAGAGGATGGCGCAGGCCGGTTCCTATGCGGAATGGGCCCGGCTGGCCGTCGAACACGACCATGAGAGCGGCATGGAGGACTGGCGGCGCAACGAAGTCTCCAGCGAGTACGACTACCGCACGGTGCGCCAGCGCTTCGAACGCCTGCGCGGCATGCGTACCGCAGGCTCCTACGCGAACCTGATGTTCGCGCTCAACGAAGGCATCCACGGCAACCTCGCCGGCATGGGGCGGGCGGCGTTGTACAGCCATGCGCAGATGGGCACCAAGTACCTGATTCATGAATACATCGAGGAGGTCTGCCAATCGCTGGAAGCGCTCGACCAGCTGGACGACAAGGTGATTCCGCTGGCCGAACGCAAGGATTTCTTCCTCCGCGCCAGCCACTGCTTCGGCCGCACGGCGCTGATGCTCAGCGGCGCGGCGATGCTGGGGTACTTCCATGTGGGGGTCCTCATGGCGCTGCTCAACGAAGGCCTGCTGCCTGCGATCATTTCCGGATCGAGCGCCGGCTCGCTGATTGCCGCCATCGTCTGCACCCACGGCGACGAAGAACTGGCGCAGAAGCTGGACCCGGAATGGCTGGCGATGCTGCCCAACGGCAGGAAACGGGGCCATGGCTGGATGCAGATCGTCGACGCCGCGACGCTGCTGCGCTACGTGGAACGCCTCGTTCCCGATCTGACCTTTGCAGAATCCCTGGCCATCAGCGGCCGGCACCTGAACATCACCGTCACGGGTCTGGAACCCCGCCAGGCGCCTCGCCTGCTGAATGCCATCACCGCGCCCAACGTGCTGGTCCGCTCGGCAGTCATGGCTTCCTGCAGCATCGCCGGCATTTTCCCTCCGGCCACCCTGCAGGCGAAGAATGCCAGCGGGCAGAAGGTTGCTTACCTCCCGGAACAGCAGTGGATCGATGGTTCATTTTCCGATGACCTGCCCAGCAAACGCCTGGGGCGCCTGTATGGCGTCAACCATTTCATTTCCAGCATGGCCAACCCCGCTGCGCTGATCCTGACACCCAATCCGAACGCACGGCGCAACCTGATCCAGTACGTGCTCGAACAACAGATTCGCCTGGGCAAGGGTGTCGCCACCCAGGCGCTGCGCTTTGGTCGCGACCACCTGCGCCTGCGCAACCGCACGCTGGCCCGCCTGCAGCACCTGAGCTATTCCACGCTGGTCCAGGACTACACGGCCGATATCAATATCTTCCTCGGCAAACGCTGGCACAGCCCGCTGAAACTGCTCCGACCGCTGCCGCTGGCCGAGATGAAACTACTGGTGCATGAGGGTGAAGTGTCCACCTGGGAGCGCATGGAGATGGTGCGCAGCTGTACCGCCATCAGCCGTACCCTGGACAACATCCTGAGCAAGCGTGGATGGGCCGTCTGAGTCTCGCTGCGGACTTTCGGGACCTACTGCTTGCCCCACGGGGAAGGACGTTGCGCGGCTCCGGTCGTACCGCGATTCCGCGCGGCAAGACTTCGTAATTATCGCCGCTACGCGCAGGAATTTTCCGATAGAGCTCACTCTTCCGGCTCCCTAGCCTTGCGCTCCATGTCATCGGCGCGCGCCAACTGCTCATCTCGTGCAGAACTTCCGCCGCCGTCCCGCCCTGGAGAGCCTTGCATGTCCCCAATCGAGAAGAAGTTGAACAAGCTGGCCGCCGCCTTCCGCGCGGCCCTGGCCAGGGGGAACTACCGACAGGGCCGCGATACCGCGCGCGAGGCCCTGAAGATGGCGCCGAACCATCCCACGCTGCTGGCGGACTATGCCCTGTGCCTGATGCGGACCAAGGACTACGAACAGTCCTACAAGACCTATCTGAAATTGCTCAAGATGCTGGGCAAAGAGAACATGCCGGGCACCGCGCTGGACGGGCTGACCGAGGTCTGTGGCTGGCTGAAGCGCGAGGACCTGGTGCGCCGCTACGGCAACCTGTCGCTGAGCGTGGCGGACCGCAAGTACAGCCAGTTCCCCGCCTACCCGCTACCCGACGCGCCGCCAGCGGCATTCGATGGGACCAATCCCGAGCGCAACCTGATCGTCTTTTCGCTGTTCGGCGCGCGCCCGCGCTACTGCGAGAGCGCGCTGAAAAGCGTGGAGGCCGCGCGCGAGTTGTTCCCGCAATGGCGCTGCCGCTTCTACGTGGATGATTCGGTGCCGCCAGCGGTGCTGGCTCGATTGAAGGAGGCTGGTGCGCAGGTCGTGCTGGTGGATGAAGCGACGCGCAGGGCCATCCCCGCGACCATGTGGCGCTTCCTGGTGATGGAGGACCGCGAGGTCTTGCGCTTCCAGGTACGCGACGCCGACTCGCTGCTCTCCGAGCGCGACCGCGCGGCAGTCGAAGCCTGGCTGCAGAGCGGCTGCTGGTATCACCACATGCGCGACTACTTCAGCCATACCGAGTTGCTGCTGGCGGGCATGTGGGCCGGCTGTCACAACCCGAACCTGCCGGGCATCCGCGAGCTGATCGCCCAGTACCTGAAAGAGGAAGACGCGCACCAGCGCTTCGCCGACCAGTACTTCCTGCGCCGCAGCCTGTGGCCGACCATCCGTCAGAGCCTGCTCAACCATGACGACCTGTTCGGCTTCCTCGAGGCGCAGCCCTTCCCGCCGCACGAGCCGGTGCGCTGGCCGATGGATGCCTTCCATGTGGGCTGCAATGCCAGTTACCAGGGCATCAAGGTGCAGAGCAAACTGAAGGACGGCGAACTCCAGCCCTGGGGATTGTTCGATGTCGAGGGCAACCTGTTGTGCCGTTATGAATCACCGGTTGCCAAGGGGCATTGGGAGGAATGGATGCCGTTCTTCCTCTGTGATGCCATTGCGGAGGGCAGCTGTACAGTGCGTAGCCTGGCGAAATGAGCGGGAGCACTGACCGCGCACCGGGGTGTGCTTCCATCTGGGAAATTTTCTCCGCGGCTCAGCCCTCTCCCCCGCCCTGGCTACGCGCCCCGCTCCGAAGGGAGAGGGCGCCTTCCGTGCCGCCTGATACAACCGTTTCAACTTGCACCGGCCCGGTCCCCCTCTCCCTTCGGAGCGGAACGCACGGCCAGGGGAGCGACGCAAACAGTCACACCGCCAGGCAGTGCGCTCAGGCGTCAGCCAGCGGGCGCGGCTTGTTGACGTATTTGAAGGTGCCGGACGCGGTTGCAACGACCACGCCCTGGCTGTTGCGCAGCTCGCCTTCGCAGAAGGCGATGGAACGGGTGTGGTGCTGGACCCTGCCGTAGGCTTCGAGCACTTCGCCCACCTCGCCGCCGGGGCGCAGGAAACTGGTCTTCATCTCTACCGTCACTACCCCTCGATAGGCCTCGTCGGCATCGCTGGCGCTCAGGGCCATGGCGACGTCGAGCAGGGTCATGATCAGCCCGCCATGGGCATTGGCCCAGCCGTTCACATGCTGCGGCTCGACGCGAACCACCAGGCGGCCCGGGCCATTCCCGTCCTCCGCCGGGGCGTGGCGGAATTGCAGGAAGTCGAGCATGGGAATGGCGATGCCACGGTGGACGGTGTAGAGCTTGAGCTGTTCGATATCGAGGGACATGCGGCTTTTCCGGAAGCTTCGTATGGGGCCCGGCGATGTTCCCCGCTCCAGCCGGCGCTTCGCAAGCCCGATGTAGCTTCATGCACAGCGGGAATGCCCGCCGATGGCGGCGCTCAGGCTGCCTGATCGGTAGTCAGCGGGACTTGCGGGTGCCGTGCTTCTTTTCCGTCTGGCGCTCGACGGCCTGGACGAAGAGTTCCTCGACCAGCAGCGACTGGATGGGGGTGCGCGTTTCCAGCGACAGGCTCATGGCTTCCAGCTTCTGGTTCACACCCAGCCGGGCGATGCCGCACAGCAGGATGCGCTGGGCGCCGAGGATGTTGCCTTTGTCGACGATGACTTCCCGGGGCTTTTCGCCATCCAGGTAACTGACCTTGAGAGCGATGGCGGTGTCGTCGCGCACGGCCAGGTTGAGCCAGGTGGCGACGTTGAACTCGACCACCCAGCCCAGTCCGGTCTTCTTGGCCACGGCTTCGCGGACCAGGTGAGCAGGGACCGGACCCAGGGGGGTGCTGTGGTTTTCCATGGGGCTACTTCTGACTGCTGCGGGTAGAGCGAAATGCGCTAACGGAAGACCCGATTTTATGTGAAGCAGTTCAAATTTACAGGGGGATTTTTGTAAGACGCCGGCTACAGGGTGTGCCCGACGTTACAGAAGCGAGCCGCTCTGGCATGCCGCTTTCGGCGTGGAAAGCTCTGAAGGAAGCGAAGCGACAGCGCGATTTATCGGCGACTGTCCGACGAAGTGGATTACCGCGTCATTCACGTCACGCAAGGCCGATCCGGCGAAGTGCCGAATCGACCTTGCCGTGTCTCATTGGCCGGCGCCAGCGCCAGCGAGGTTGGGCACTGTGGCCCGCTTGCTCAGGCCGCGCCAGCGAAGATGCGGGGCCTGTGTTCGCCCGAGCGGTTCTTGCGCACTTCCCGGCGCTCTCTGAAGTCCAGTTCTTCCAGGGCGTCCATGCGTTCCTGCAGGTCTTCGATGACCTGCGGGGTCAACAGCTTGCGATGTCGAGTCATACGCACCTCCTGCGTGCTGATGCCTCATTAATTGGAGTAGCACGGGCTGGGGAAGATTCAACGCCCAGGAGGGGCGGATTGACCCAGTGGTCCGGACGGCGGATATGGGAAAGCCAAGCGAAAGCAGCAAGGAGGAAAACCTGTAGGAGCGAGCTTGCTCGCGAAAAGCCCCAAGATTGGCGCTGCCGGGCAACTCGTTCGCGAGCAAGCTCGCTCCTACAAAAAAGCACGCGGCGTCCAACCGAGACCGGTTGGGCACCCTGTGAATCAGCGCAGTTCGTCGATCAGGCTCGCCACCGTCACCAACACCGCCCCCGCCAGCGCCTTGGAGCGCGCCCCGCTCCACCCGGTGCGCGCGTTGGGCGCCAGGTTGTGGTCCTTGAACGGCATCTCCAGGGTCAGCGACAGGCAGTCGTAGGTGCGGCCGACATGGTTGCAAGCCAGAGTCAGGTTGGCCTGGCCGGGCGCGTCCTTCGGATAGCCGTGCACGCTCTGGAATTCGCCATTGGCTTCCAGGCGCTCGCGGAACAGGCTTTCCAGGCGCTCAAGGCGCGGCGTGAATTCCGGGTTGCCTTCGCAGCCAGCAGCGAACACGAAGGGGATTTCCTCGTCGCCGTGCACGTCGAGGAACAGGTCCACGCCGTACTGGGCCATCTGCTCCTGGACGAACAGCACTTCCGGGCTCTCCTCGGCGCTGGGCGCCGCCCAGGCGCGGTTGAGGTCCTTGCCGGCGGCGTTGGTGCGCAGGTGGCCGTGGAAGGCGCCGTCGGGGTTCATGTTCGGCACCAGGTAGAAGTCGGCGCGTTCCAGCAGGCGCTGGATGTCGGCGTCGCCGGACTGCAGGCGGTCGATCAGGCCTTCCATGAACCACTCGGCCATGTGCTCGCCGGGGTGCTGCTGGGCGATCAGCCAGATCTTGCGCGCACCGGATGCGCCCTTGCCGATGCGCAGCAGCGGCAAGGCGCGATTCTCCAGGCTGTAGCCGGTGGCGAGCAGCTCAGCGCCGTTGGCCAGGGCGCGCTTGACCAGCTCGGCGTGGCGCTCGCGGCTATAGGGCTCGAAATAGGCGAACCAGGCCTGGGGTTGCTCGGCGGTGAGACCGAAGTGCAGCCCGTTGGAGTCATAGGTGCTGGGCACGCGGAACCAGTCGCGCTGATCAAAGGAGGCTACGGCGTTGTAGCCGGGCCAGCCGCCGGTGTAGCTGGAGCCGGGGGTATTGGTCAGGCTGAACTGGTACTGCTGGCCGGGCTCCAGGCTCTCGGCCTTGAAGTGGAACCATTGGAAGTGCGGGCTTTTGGTATCCGGGCGCAGCGCCAGGCGCGCGTGACGCGGGTCGCTGTCGTCGACGACCTGGATGTTGCCGCTGTCGAAATCGCAGTCGATCTTCATGAATTCTCCATAGACGCACCAACCTGAGGCGCCAAAGCCCGCATTTTCGCCCTCCCCGCCGCTCCTGTCATGTCCGCGCGACTTGCGCAGCTGCACATATTATGTTCGTAATATAAAGCAGGTAACGCTATTCCCAGGCCCTGCGCTGGTGATCCGGCGGGCACGGACTAACCTCGACTCACCCCTTTTCCTACTGCGGAGAACACTGCATGAGCGCTTACGATCTGATCGTCATTGGCGGCGGCCCCGGCGGCTACAACGCCGCGATTCGCGCGGGCCAGCTGGGCCTGAAAGTCGCCTGCGTGGAGGGCCGCGAGACCCTCGGCGGCACCTGCCTGAACGTCGGCTGCATGCCGTCCAAGGCGCTGCTGCATGCCTCTGAGCTGTATGAGGCGGCCGCCGGCGGCGAGTTCGCCAACCTCGGCATCCAGGTCAAGCCCAAGCTGGACCTGGCGCAGATGATGAAGCAGAAGGCCGAGAGCGTGACCGCGCTGACCAAGGGCGTGGAGTTCCTGTTCCGCAAGAACAAGGTGGACTGGGTGAAGGGCTGGGGCCGCATCGACGGGCCGGGCAAGGTCGAGGTAACGGCTGCTGACGGCAGCAAGAGCACGCTGACCGCCAAGGACATCATCATCGCCACCGGTTCGGAGCCCTCCCCGCTGCCGGGCGTCGAAGTCGACAACCAGCGCATCCTCGATTCCACCGGTGCGCTGTCCATTCCCGAAGTGCCCAGGCACCTGGTAGTGATCGGCGCTGGCGTCATCGGCCTGGAGCTGGGCTCGGTGTGGCGCCGCCTGGGCGCGGAAGTCACGGTCATCGAATACCTCGACCGCATCTGCCCGGGCATGGACCTGGAAACCGCCAAGACCTTCCAGCGCACCCTGACCAAGCAGGGCATGAGCTTCAAGCTGGGCTCCAAGGTCACCCAGGCCAAGGTCAGCGGCAAGCAGGTGACCCTCAGCGTGGAGCCGGCCGCCGGCGGTGCGGCGGAGTCGATCGAGGCCGATTACGTCCTGCTTGCCATCGGCCGCCGCCCCTATACCCAGGGCCTCGGGCTGGAAAGCGTGGGCCTGACGACCGACAAGCGCGGCATGCTGGAAAACCACGAACACCGCAGCAGCGTGCCGGGCATCTGGGTGATCGGCGACGTCACTTCCGGCCCGATGCTGGCGCACAAGGCCGAAGACGAGGCCATCGCCTGCGTCGAGCTGATCGCCGGCAAGGCCGGGGAAGTGAACTACGACGTGATCCCCAGCGTGATCTACACCCACCCGGAAGTCGCCACAGTGGGCAGGACCGAGGAGCAGCTCAAGGCCGAAGGGCGCGCCTACAAGGTGGGCAAGTTCCCCTTCACCGCCAACAGCCGGGCGAAGATCAACCACGAGACCGAAGGCTTCGTTAAGGTGCTGGCGGACGAGCGCAGCGACGAGATCCTTGGCGTACACATGATCGGCCCAAACGTCGGCGACATGATCGCGGAATATTGCGTGGCGATGGAGTTCCGCGGCGCCGCCGAGGACGTCGCGCGCACCTGCCACCCGCACCCGACCCGTTCCGAGGCGCTGCGCCAGGCGGCGATGAACGTGGACGGCTGGGCCATGCAGGCCTGACCGCCCGTCTCTTCCGACGAGCGGCAGGTGCGGCGCGACAGCGCACCTGCCGCAGCGCTGCAGGCCACGGCTGACGGGGCCTACAGCGTTTAACTCGGATTAATTTGCGACTACTTTGTGTACAAACGCGACATCGGCTGTGACTTTCTTCGACTCTGAAACCATCAATTGCGTGAACGAACACGAAAGTGGATGAACCGCTTTCGCCACTTCGCAATGGACTACCGCAGAGAGATCACAACCATGCATGCGACTCTTCGTTTCAACGAGGCTCTGCTGATCACCGGACGAGCCTTCCAACCCTTCCACTGCGTGACCTGGGTTGACCAGGGGGGCGACGGCAGCCTCGACCTGTCCGTCCTCGATCGTACCGGTACCCGCCTGCTGGGCCTCACCCGCATTCCCAGCTCCGCCTACTCCGACCCGGAACAGCTCGAAGGCCTGCTGAACCAGGCCCGCGACGAGCTGAACCGCGAAGGCTACCGTCTGCAGGAATGGCACATGCCCGCCTGATCCGCAGACAGCTACCGCGAAGAAGCCCGGCCCCGAGCCGGGCTTCTTCGTTTCCGACGCCAGCCGTCGGCCACCGCTCAATATCCCGCCCCGAACGCCGATAGCAGGTTATCGGTCCCGCCAGCTTCGCTTTCGAACACGCCCAGTCCATTCGTCCGATGACGGCCTTGCGATGGGACGTTCGCGGGCGTTGCGACCGACAATGATGGCAATTTGCACCCATCCTGTGCTCTGCTTCGCACGGACTACCCAGTCTCGTCTTCAACCGGGCCTTCGGCACGCAGTACGGTCTTCGTTCAATGCTCGATCTGCAGCGATATTTCTACAGTGGCGACACCCCTTCGCTGCTGGTCTTCGGCGAGCACAACCCGATGCTGGTGCTGCTCTCCGTGCTCATCGCCATCTTCGCCTCGACCATGGCCCTGCAGCTGTCGGGGGTGGCGCGGTTGGCGCGCAGCCCTTACTACCGCCAGTTGGCCATCGGCACCGGCGCCGTGGCGCTGGGCGGCGGGGTCTGGGCGATGCACTTCATCGGCATGCTGTCCTTCCAGCTCTGCGCGGCGGTGCGTTACGACCCGCTGATCACCCTGCTCTCCGGCCTGCCGAGCCTGTTCGCCTCGTGGATCGCCCTGAACCTGCTGGCCCGGCGCAACGTCAACCGCCTGCAGCTGGTCGGCGGCGGCGTACTGGTCGGCGCCGGCATCGGCGCCATGCACTACAGCGGCATGGCCGCCATGCAGATGGCCCCGCTGCTGCGTTACAACCCCTGGATGTTCGCCCTGTCGATCCTCGTCGCTGTGGTCCTGGCGGTCGTCGCGCTGTGGGTGCGTTTCGGCCTGCGCGGGCGGATGCGGCCGAACCTGACGATCCTGGTCAGCGGCGTGGTGATGGGCCTGGCGATCGCCGGCATGCACTACACCGGCATGGCCGCAGCGCGCTTCGTCGGCATGGAGGAGTTCGGCGTACCGCAGGGCGTGCAGGGCAGCTTCTACCTGGCGCTGGCGGTGTCCATGGCCACCGTCAGCCTGAGCGTCTGCGTCGCCGCGGTGAACGGCCTGCTGCGCTACCGCCAGCTGTTCCAGGAGCTGCAGCGCCGGCGCAAGCACCTGGATTCGCTGCTCGACGCCGCCGTCGAGGCCATCCTTACCATCGACCACGGCGGCGTGATCCGCTCGGTCAACCACGCCGTGCTGCGCCTGTTCGGCTGGGCCCCGCACGAGTTGGTCGGCCAGCCCATGCAGGTGCTGATGAACGAGGCCTACGGCGAACAGTTCCGCGTCGCGCTGGAAAACTACAAGCGCAGCGGCGAGCGTCAATTCCACAACTCCGAACTGGAGCTGGAAGGCCTGGCGCGCGATGGCCGCGAGTTCCCGGTGCGGGTGAGCCTTGGCGTCACCGACCACGACGGCAAGCCCTGGTTCGTCGTGTTCGTCGCCGACATCAGCGAACGCCGCGAGATGGAGCAGGCCCTGCGCACCCGCGAGGAACAGTACCGCTCGCTGATCCGCAACATGCCCGGCGTGGCCTTCCGCTGCCTGCTCGACGACGCCTGGAGCACCCTGTTCATCAGCGATGCGGTGGAAGACGTCACCGGCTGGTCGGCGCAGGACTTCATCGACCGGCGCATCACCTTCGGCCGGCTCTACCATCCTGACGACCAGGCAGCGGTGAACGAGGAAATCCGCCGCGCCATCGCCGAGGGGCGCAGCTACGTCGTCGAGTACCGCCTGTTCGACCGCAGCGGCCGCGAACGCTGGATCTGGGAAGGCGGCAGCGCCTGCTACGACGAGTCCGGCAAGCCCCAATGGATCGACGGCGTGCTGCTCGACCAGACCGAAACCAAGCTGCTGAGCAACGAGTACGAAGGCAAGGTGACCGCCATCGGCCGCGCCATGGCGCTGATCGAGTTCGACCTGGACGGCCGCGTGCTGGCCGCCAACGAGAACATCCTCGAACTCTTCGGCTACACCGAGGCCGAGGTGCTGGGCCAGCCGCACAGCCTGTTCTGCCCGCCGGACATCGCCGCCAGTGCCGAGTACCGGGCGTTCTGGCAGGGGCTGCGCGAAGGCGAGCACAGCGCTGGCGAATTCCGCCGCCTGGCCAAGGACGGGCGCGAGGTGTGGATCCACGCCACCTACAACCCGATCCTCGATTTCGACGGCAGGCCGGTGAAGGTGGTGAAACTGGCCACCGACCTCACCCCGCGCCGCGTCATGGAGCAGGAATTGCGCAGCGCCCGCGACCGCGCCGAACAGGCCGCCGCGGCGCGCAGCAGCTTCCTGGCCAACATGAGCCACGAGATCCGCACGCCGATGAATGCCATCATGGGCTTCACCGAACTGCTGCTGGATTCGCCGCTGGAAGAGAACCAGCGGCGCTACCTGACCACCGTGCAGAACGCCTCGCGCTCGCTGCTGGCCCTGCTCAACGACATCCTCGACACCGCCAAGCTGGACCGCGGCGCCATCGAACTGGAAGCCATCGATTTCTCCCTGCCGGAACTGTGCGAGCAGGTCTGTGCGGCGCTGCGGCTGTCCGCCGAGCGCAAGGGCCTGGACCTGCGGATCGACTACGGCCAGCGCGCCGGGGAGTACTTCCGCGGCGACCCGCTGCGCCTGCAGCAGGTGCTGACCAACCTGCTGGGCAATGCGGTGAAGTTCACCGAACGCGGCGAAGTGCGTCTGGTCATCCGCGGCGAACCGGGCGCGCTGCGCCTGGCCATCCGCGACACCGGCATCGGCATTGCCGCCGACCGCCTGGAACGCATCTTCGACCCCTTCGCCCAGGCCGACGCCTCGATGAGCCGGCGTTTCGGCGGCACCGGGCTGGGCACCACCATTTCGCGCCAGCTGGTGGAGTTGATGGGCGGACACATCAGCGTGGAAAGCGAAGCCGGCCGGGGCAGCGTGTTCACCGTCGACCTGCCGCTGCCGGCCGGCCGCAGCGTGCAGCCGACCACCCGCAGCCACGCGCCGAGCCTGCCGCCGCTGCGCATCCTGGTGGCGGACGACGTACCGCAGAACGTCGAGCTGCTGGAGCTGAACCTGCGCCGCCTGGGGCATCGCCCGCATAGCGTCGGCGATGGTCTGGCCGCCGTGGAAGCCTACAGCGCGCAGGATTTCGACCTGTTGCTGATGGACGTGCAGATGCCCGGCATGGACGGCCTGGAAGCCACCCGGCGCATCCGCCGTATCGAGCAGGAACGGGGCGTGGCGGCCGTGCCGATCATCGCGCTCACCGCCAGCGTGCTCGACCGCGACCGGCAGAACGCCCTGGACGCCGGCATGAACGGCTTCGCCAGCAAGCCGCTGGACCTCACCGGCCTGCTGGACGAAATGGCCCGCCTGCTCGGCGGCGCTACGGCGGTACGCAGCCCGCAAGCCCCCGCTCCCACACCACTGGCGACCCTCGACTGGGACGCCGGCGCGCGCCAGGATGTGCGCGTAGTGACTCATGCGGATGACGTGCAGGCCGGTCTCGTTGTCCTTGTACTCGGAC
>NZ_JBGLYK010000067.1:0-24827 GCF_047304025.1 Pseudomonas sp. Pseusp97
CGCCCGCACCGGTAGCGCAGCCGGCACCGGCGCCGATCCCCGCGCCGACCTTCACTACCTTCACTCCCGAAAGGCCGACAGCGCCTGCCGCTCCGGGCACCGCCACCCTCGGCTGGCCATTGGCGCCCCACGCCGCGCGGCACTCCAGCGATGTGGCGGAAAAGCCTGTCGTCGTTGAACCCGAGGTGGCAGCAAAACCGGCCCCTGCCGTCGAATCCCCTCCGCCCGCCGCCGCGGCCCCGGTGATTACCCCGTCGGCAACTGTGAGCAGCGAGCCGTCGAGGACGACTCCCGCGCCGTCGAAGAAGGACGAAACGCTGTGGATACACGACGATCTCGACCTGGACAGCCTCAATCTCGACGAGGAACTGGCCAAGCTCGATGAGTTCGAGCTGTCCCAGGAATTCCTCAGCATCGACCGCGCACCGCGTCCCAGCGAAGCGCTGCAGACCCGCCAGGAAGACAAGCGCGACCCGCACGACGAGCGCTGGGCCGAAGCCCTGCTGGAAGAGGAGCAGAATCGCACCAGCCGTGCTTCCCGCCAGGAACCCAGCCTTGGACGCCTGCCCGCCGACGAGCCTCAGGAACCGCCCGCCAGCGCACGCCTGGTGGCGGACAAGGAGCCCGAGCCCGAAGATCCGCAGGAGGAACCGGAAGACGAGCCGAGCATCGACCCGTTGCCCCGGCGCATCGAGCCTCTGCGGGTGGAAACCGACGACGACAAGCTTCCCGCCTTCAGCGCCCGCCGCGATGACGACGAACCCGAAGCGGACGACGACCTGGACGAAGAGCCGCCGCTGGCCGACAACCGCCGCGCCGAGCCCGCCCTGCCGGAGGGCGGACTGCACGACCTCAACGACGAACCCCTGCAGCTCGACTGGCAGAAGCCGAAAAGCCGCTGGGGCCGGCGCCTGTTCTGGCTGTTGCTGGTGCTGCTGGCCCTGGCCGGCCTCGCCGGGCAGTACATCGCCTATCACTTCGACGAACTGGCCCGCCAGGACCAGTACCGCCCCTGGTTCGCCCAGGCCTGCCCGGAGCTGGGTTGCACCCTGCCCTCCAAGGTCGACGTGGAGCAGATCCGCAGCAGCAACCTGGTGGTGCGCAGCCACCCGGACTTCAGCGGCGCCCTGGTGGTCGACGCGATCATCTACAACCGCGCGAACTTCTCGCAGCCCTTCCCGCTGCTGGAGATGCGCTTCGCCGACCTGAACGGCCAGCTGATCGCCAGCCGCCGCTTCAAGCCCAGCGAATACCTCTCGGGCGAGCTGGCCGGGCAGAGCGAGATGCCGCCGCAGACGCCGATCCACATCTCCCTGGATATCCTCGATCCGGGTCCCAAGGCGGTGAACTACAGCCTGAGCTTCCACTCGCCGGAATGACCCGGCGGGTAGCTCAAAGCGCCGCGCAACGCCAGCTCCGCTCGTCTTCCTACCTTGGGTGCTAAGCCCGCAGCTGTTCAGAATTTATCCAAAATCGCCTTTATCCGGTCATCGAGAGCGGGTATCATGCCCTCCCTTTTTTGCTAGCACCGGTGGCAGGCCCCGAAACGCTCCCGCGAGTCCGTAACGCGCGGCGCCTCGGTGTTCCCGCCCCATTGACCATGGAAAACCAGTCGGTGGTACGCATCGGCTCCTACACACTGCCCAACAGACTGATCCTGGCCCCGATGGCCGGCGTCACCGATCGTCCGTTCCGCCAGCTGTGCCGTCGCCTCGGCGCCGGCATGGTGGTCTCGGAGATGGTCACCAGCGACGTCCGCCTGTGGAACAGCCGCAAGTCGCGCCTGCGCCTGCAGCACGACCACGAGGACCAGCCGCGTTCGGTGCAGATCGCCGGTGGCGACCCGCAGATGCTGGCGGAGGCTGCACGCTGCAACGTGGAGCTCGGCGCCCAGATCATCGACATCAACATGGGCTGTCCGGCAAAGAAGGTATGCAATAAGGCTGCGGGTTCCGCGCTGATGAAGGATGAACGGCTGGTGGCCGACATCCTCGAGGCGGTGGTCGCGGCCGTGGAGGTTCCCGTCACCCTGAAGATTCGCACCGGTTGGGACCGGTCGAACAGGAACGGTGTGACGGTGGCGCGGATCGCCGAGCAGTCGGGCATCCAGGCGCTGGCGGTGCACGGCAGGACCCGTGCCGACCTCTACACCGGCGAGGCGGAGTACGAAACCATCGCGGCGATAAAGCAGGCGGTTTCGATTCCGGTCTTCGCCAACGGTGATATCGATTCGCCGCGCAAGGCACGGCAGGTTTTCGAGCAGACGGGCGTGGATGCCCTGCTGATCGGCCGCGCCGCCCAGGGCAATCCCTGGATCTTCCGCGAGATCGATCATTACCTCTGCACCGGCGAGCTGTTGCCGGCGCCGAGTCTGCACGAGGTGCAGGGCATCCTGCTCGAGCACCTCGCTGCATTGCATGCGTTTTATGGGGAGGAAATGGGTGTGCGAATTGCCCGCAAGCATGTGGGCTGGTACCTCGCAACCCTACCGGGAGCGGCGGAGTTCCGCTCCCAGTTCAATCGTTTGCAGGACACGGATGCACAGAGCGCCAGCGTCAGGCAGTTCTTCGCCGAGCGCCACAATAACGGAGAAGGGGTGGCCGCATGACAACGATGACCGAGACATTAGTGAGTGGAATGACACCCGTGAGCGACAACGCCAACCTTAAACAGCACCTGACCACCCCGACGCAGGAGGGTCAGACCCTCCGCGACAGCGTGGAAAAGGCACTGCACAACTATTTCGCCCATCTCGAAGGGCAGCCGGTCACGGACGTGTACAACATGGTGCTTTGCGAAGTCGAAGCGCCGCTGCTGGAAACCGTCATGAACTACGTGAAGGGTAACCAGACCAAAGCCTCCGAACTGCTGGGGCTGAACCGCGGCACCCTGCGCAAGAAACTCAAGCAGTACGATCTTCTCTGACAGGTGGCAGGCGCGGGCCCGCGACCACAAGGTCAGCCGGGCCCACGCCTGACACGCGAAAAGCCCGAAGCCTTTGTGGAAGCCGTTATGACCGACCAAACCACCCGCCTGCCCGTCCGCCGTGCGCTGATCAGCGTTTCCGACAAGACCGGCGTCGTCGATTTTGCCCGTGAGCTGGCTGCCCTTGGCGTGGAGATCCTTTCCACCGGCGGCACCTACAAGCTGCTCAAGGACAACGCCATCGCCGCCGTGGAAGTGGCCGACTACACCGGCTTCCCGGAGATGATGGACGGCCGTGTGAAGACCCTGCACCCGAAAGTCCACGGCGGCATCCTCGGCCGTCGCGACATCGACGGCGCGGTGATGCAGGAGCACGGCATCAAGCCGATCGACCTGGTCGCGGTCAACCTGTACCCCTTCGCCGCCACCGTGGCCAAGCCCGGCTGCACCCTGCCCGACGCCATCGAGAACATCGACATCGGCGGCCCGACCATGGTCCGCAGCGCGGCGAAGAACCACAAGGACGTCGCCATCGTGGTCAACTCCACCGACTACGCAGGCGTCATCGCGGCCCTCAAGGACGGCGGTCTGACCTACGCCCAGCGCTTCAACCTGGCCCTCAAGGCGTTCGAGCACACCTCCGCCTACGACGGCATGATCGCCAACTACCTGGGCACCATCGACCAGGACGCCGAAACCCTCTCCACCGAGAATCGCCTGCAGTTCCCGCGCACCTTCAACAGCCAGTTCATCAAGGCCCAGGACATGCGCTACGGCGAGAACCCGCACCAGAGCGCGGCGTTCTACGTCGAGGGCGGCGAGGCCAGCGTCTCCACCGCCATCCAGCTGCAGGGCAAGGAACTCTCGTTCAACAACGTGGCCGACACCGACGCCGCGCTGGAGTGCGTGAAGAGCTTCGTCAAGCCGGCCTGCGTCATCGTCAAGCACGCCAACCCGTGCGGCGTCGCCGTGGTCCCGGAAAACGAAGGCGGTATCCGCAAGGCCTACGACCTGGCCTACGCCACCGACACCGAGTCGGCCTTCGGCGGCATCATCGCCTTCAACCGCGAGCTGGACGGCGAGACCGCCCAGGCCATCGTCGAGCGCCAGTTCGTCGAAGTCATCATCGCCCCGAAAGTCTCCGAGGCCGCCCGTGCCGTGGTCGCTGCCAAGGCCAACGTGCGCCTGCTGGAATGCGGCGAGTGGCCGGCCGAGCGCCCTGCCGGCTGGGACTTCAAGCGCGTCAACGGCGGCCTGCTGGTACAGAGCCGCGACATCGGCATGATCACCGCCGACGACCTGAAGATCGTCACCCAGCGCGCCCCGAGCGAGCAGGAAATCCATGACCTGATCTTCGCCTGGAAAGTCGCCAAGTTCGTCAAGTCCAACGCCATCGTCTATGCCAGGAACCGCCAGACCGTCGGTGTCGGCGCCGGCCAGATGAGCCGCGTGAACTCCGCCCGCATCGCCGCCATCAAGGCCGAGCATGCCGGCCTGGAAGTGAAGGGCGCGGTCATGGCTTCCGACGCCTTCTTCCCGTTCCGCGACGGCATCGATAACGCCGCCAAGGCCGGCATCACCGCGGTGATCCAGCCGGGTGGCTCGATGCGCGACAACGAGGTGATCGCCGCCGCTGACGAAGCCGGCATTGCGATGGTGTTCACCGGCATGCGCCATTTCCGCCATTAAGCGGTAAGGCCGCACTCGGACCCGCATCTGCGGCGTTGCCCGGCCCTTCCCCCATGCTCATTGCCAGAAGGCAACTCCGCTGGGTGAAGTGCCGGGCGCCTTGCATCTGCAGGCCCGATCGCGCCCCTTGAGATCGGTTCGTGAAGAGCGGGCTGATCGTGAGAATTCGTAGGTTGGGTGGAGCGAAGCGATACCCAACAATCCGGCAAAGCCGGAACTGTTCAGGAGATTTCCAATGAACGTACTCATCATCGGCAGCGGCGGTCGCGAGCACGCGCTGGCCTGGAAGGTCGCGCAGGATTCGCGCGTGCAGAAGGTCTTCGTCGCGCCGGGCAACGCCGGCACCGCCACTGAAGCCAAGTGCGAGAACGTCGCCATCGACGTACTGGCCCTGGAAGAACTGGCCGACTTCGCCGCGAAGAACGTGCAGCTGACCATCGTCGGCCCCGAGGCTCCGCTGGTCAAAGGCGTGGTCGACCTGTTCCGCGCCCGCGGCCTGGACATCTTCGGCCCCACCGCCGGCGCCGCCCAGCTGGAAGGCTCCAAGGCCTTCACCAAGGACTTCCTGGCGCGCCACAAGATTCCCACCGCCGACTACCAGAACTTCACCGAAGTCGAGCCGGCGCTGGCCTACCTGAAAGAGAAAGGCGCGCCCATCGTGATCAAGGCCGACGGCCTGGCCGCGGGCAAGGGCGTGATCGTCGCCATGACCCTGGCCGAAGCCGAAGACGCCGTGCGCGACATGCTCGCCGGCAACGCCTTCGGTGACGCGGGTTCGCGGGTGGTGATCGAAGAGTTCCTCGACGGCGAGGAAGCCAGCTTCATCGTCATGGTCGACGGCCAGAACGTGCTGCCCATGGCCACCAGCCAGGACCACAAGCGCGTCGGCGACGGCGACAGCGGCCCGAACACCGGCGGCATGGGCGCGTACTCCCCCGCTCCGGTAGTGACTGCCGACGTGCACCAGCGCGTGATGGACGAAGTGATCTACCCGACCGTGCGCGGCATGGCCGAGGAAGGCAACGTCTACACCGGCTTCCTCTACGCCGGCCTGATGATCGACAAGAGCGGCAAGCCCAAGGTCATCGAGTTCAACTGCCGCTTCGGCGATCCGGAAACCCAGCCGATCATGGTCCGCCTGGAATCGTCGCTGGTGCTGCTGGTCGAGGCCGCGCTGGCCAAGGCGCTGGACAAGGTCGAAGCCACCTGGGACCCGCGTCCCACCGTGGGCGTGGTGATCGCCGCGGGCGGCTACCCGGGCGACTACGCCAAGGGTGACGCTATCTTCGGTCTGGAAGAAGCAGCCAAGCTCGACGGCAAGGTGTTCCATGCCGGCACCGCGCTCAAGGACGGCCAGATCGTCACGGCCGGCGGCCGCGTACTGTGCGCCACCGCCATCGGCCCGACCGTCTCTTCGGCCCAGGAACAGGCCTATCGCCTGGCCGAGAAGATCCGCTGGAACGGCAGTTTCTACCGCAAGGACATCGGCTATCGCGCCATCGCCCGCGAACGCGGCGAGGGCTGATCCGACGGACGGAGGCGTCCCCCGTCGGACGCCTCCGCTACCCTGATCCCCGCGTGCACGGGTGGATTCCGGGCCTCAGTGCACTTGGCTATAATCCGACCACTCACTACCGAAGGGACTTCGCCGTGCGTCGGCTCTGGATTGCCATAGGACTCCTTGTCAGCCTCGTGCTGCTGTTGCCTGCGCTGGCTGCGTCGAGTAATGGCGATGCAACCCAGGCGCGGCAGTCCGTTGTCCTGCGTAATACCTCGACACCGCCGCCCCCGACTTCGCAGTGGAACGTCCTGCGCGACGAGAGCGCGCAACTGCAGATCGCCGACGTCCTGCAACGCAAACAGCAATTCTTCCCGCTCGACAGACACTCCTTCATCTACCCCGCCAGTTCCCAGGCCGTCTGGCTGCAAGTGCAGCTGCCGGCGCAGCAGCGCCCCAGCTGGCTGTGGATCTTCGCCCCGCGCGTTCAGTACCTCGATTACTACCTGGTGCAGGACGGTCAGCTGCAAAAACAGCTGCACACCGGTGAACTCCGGCCGTTCCAGGAGCGCCCGCTGCCGTCGCGCTCCTACCTCTTCGCGCTGCCCACCGATGGCCAGCCGATGACGCTCTACGTGCGGATGACCTCCAACCATCCGCTGATGGCCTGGTTCGAGCAGATCGACGACGCCGGCCTGGTCGCCCTGGAGCGTCCGGCGTACTTCTTCGGCATGCTCCTGGGCGCCATGCTACTGCTGACGCTGTACAACCTCACCCGCTTCGCCTACATGCGCAGCAGCACCAGCAGCCTGTGGCTGGCGGCGATGCACGGTTCGCTGGCGCTTTGCGCCGCCGCCAACCTGGGGCTGGTGGCCTTCGCCCTGCCCTGGCTGACGTTCAACCAGTCGCTGGTCGCCGACCTGGGTGCCCTGGGCGCCGCCGTCTGCCTGCTGGGCTTTGCGGCCAGCTTCTTCCGCGGCACCGTGGACAGCCCGCTCAATCGCCTGCTCCAGGCCGAGGCACTGGCAATCCTGCTGATCGGCATGCTCATCGCCTTCACCCAGGTGTTCTGGTTCAGCTGGCTGGTCTACCTGCTGGTGATCCTCTGTTCGCTCAGCGTGCCGCTGGTGGCCGCCTGGCATTGGTACCACGGCTACCGCCCGGCTCGCCTGGTCACCATCGGCATGCTGGTGTTCAACGGCGGTTTCCTGGTGTTCCTGCCGGTACTGTTCGGCACCCACCAGCTGGAGCCGGGCTGGCTGGTACTGGGCGTGTTCAGCTTCGCCACCCTCGCCGGCTTCATCCTCAGCGTGTCGCTCACCGAGCGCCAGCGCCTGCTGCAGCAGCTCAACCTGCAGCAGCGCACCAGCGAGGCGGCGCATGCGGCGGAGTTGCAGGCCAAGGGCGATTTCCTGGCCAAGATCAGCCACGAGATCCGCACGCCCATGAACGGTGTGCTGGGCATGACCGAACTGCTGCTCGGCACCCCGCTTTCGGCCAAGCAGCGCGACTACGTGCAGACCATCCACAGCGCGGGCAACGAGTTGCTTTCGCTGATCAACGAGATCCTCGACATCTCCAAGCTGGAGTCCGGGCAGATCGAGCTGGACGAGGTGCAGTTCGACCTCGGCGCGCTGATCGAGGATTGCCTGGCGATCTTCCGCGCCAAGGCCGAGCAGCAGAAGGTGGAGCTGATCAGCTTCACCCAGCCGCAGGTGCCGCGCATCGTCAGCGGCGACCCGACGCGCCTGCGCCAGGCCGTATTGAGCCTGCTGGACAACGCCTTCAAGCAGACCGACGAGGGCGAGATCCTCCTCGTCGTCGCCCTCGACGGCCCGCCGGAGCGTCCGCGCCTGCGCATCGCCGTGCAGGACAGCGGCCGCCCGCTGGACAGCGCCGACCGCCAGGCGCTGCTCACCGCCGAGTTGCACAGCCGCGACTTCTTCTCCGCCACCCGCATGAGCAGCCGCCTCGGCCTGATCATCGCGCGCCAGCTGATCCGCCTGATGTCCGGCGACTTTGGCATCGAGAGCGGTATCGAAAGCGGCCAGGGCGCCGAAGGCGCCGGCAACCTGCTGTGGCTCAGCCTGCCGCTGGACCCGCAGCAGATCGACCAGGCCGGTGCCGACCTCGACAGCCCGCTGCAGGGGGCCCGCCTGCTGGTGGTGGACGACAACCAGACCTGCCGCAAGGTGGTGGTGCAGCAATGCAGCGCCTGGGGCATGAACGTCAGCGCGGTGTCCTCGGGCAAGGAAGCGCTGGCCCAGCTGCGCACCAAGGCGCACCTGCGCGAGTACTTCGACGTGGTCCTGCTCGACCAGGACATGCCCGGCATGACCGGCATGCAGCTGGCCACCAAGATCCAGGAAGACCCGAATATCAACCACGACCTGCTGCTGATCATGCTCACCGGGATCAGCAATGCGCCGAGCAAGATCATCGCGCGCAACGCCGGCATCAAGCGCATCCTCGCCAAACCGGTGGCCGGCTACACGCTCAAGGCGACCCTCGCCGAAGAGCTGTCGCAGCGCGGCCCGAGCGGCGTCAGCAACTACCTGTCGCCAGCGAGCGAGCCGGCGTCGAACGTGCCGCCGACCGATTTCCGCATCCTCGTCGCCGAGGACAACAGCATCTCCACCAAGGTCATCCGCGGCATGCTGAGCAAGCTCAACCTGCAGCCCGATACCGCCAGCAACGGCGAGGAAGCCCTGGCCGCAATGAAGTCCACCCAGTACGACCTGGTGCTGATGGACTGCGAGATGCCGGTGCTCGACGGTTTCTCCGCCACCGAGCGCCTGCGCGCCTGGGAAGCCAGCGAACAGCGGCCGCACACCCCGGTGGTGGCGCTCACCGCGCACATCCTCAGCGAACACAAGGAACGCGCGCGACTGGTCGGCATGGACGGCCACATGGCCAAGCCGGTGGAGCTCTCGCAACTGCGCGAACTGGTGGCCTACTGGGTGGGCGAGCGTGATCGTCGCCTGCGCCAGCAGAGTCAGGCGCTGCCGTCCTGATTTCCCCTTCCCGCACGTTGCGTCCCTTGGTGCAGGAGCAATCAACCTGCCGGCCAGTTTTTCGTAGGACCAAGGGGGGCGCCTAGCCCTTGCTCGCGAACCCGCCCAGCTCCGACGTCTCCGGAAATCTGTTCGCGAGCAAGCTCGCTCCTACAGGCACAGCCTCCTCCGCGCGCAGGCGCGGACAGCGGGCATTTGCCCCGCCGCAATGCCGCCCACCGCCCCAACCGCTATGCTTTGCCCTGCCGCGCCCTCTCAATCCGGACGAGTCGTTCCCATGCAAGTGATGTTCAGCGTGTACCTGAAGATGCTGGTGCTCTACAGCCCGTTCTTCGTCCTTTCCTGCTTCATCAGCCTGAACCGCGGCTTCGCTCCGCGCGACCGCAAGCGCATGGCCTGGCGCGTGGCCCTGGCGGCGCTGATCGCCAGCGTGCTGCTGTACCTGTTCGGGCGCTATATCTTCACCCTGTTCGGCATCACCGCCGACGCCTTCCGCATCGGCGCGGGCAGCGTGCTGTTCATCTCCGCGCTGGGCATGGCCCAGGGGCGTTCGGCGGTGCAAGCGGACAACGTGCAACAGGACGTCACCATCGTCCCGCTGACCATCCCCATCACCGTCGGCCCCGGCACCATCGGTGCGTTGCTGGTGATGGGCGTGAACCAGGACTGGGAACACAAGCTGTCGGCCCTGGCGGCGATCTTCCTGGCCTGCCTGACGGTAGGCGTGACGCTCTACCTCTCGGACAAGATCGAGAAGGTCCTCGGCGAGCAGGGCCTGATGATCGTCAGCCGGCTAATGGGATTGTTCGTCTGCGCCCTCGCCGCGCAGATCATCATGACCGGCGTGCGCGGCTACTTCCTCCCGCAATGACGCGCTGCTTTGGGGAGCGCCGCGCACCAACCGGCGCCCGGCGCACCAAAGCTGCGCACTGAAAAACCTCACCATTACGACAGAAAATCGCGCGCGGCCCATCTACGCCGAGGCTTTTGCCTGCTTGGCACGGATGCTGCGATGGCAGCTTCGATCCCGTCCACGGATCGCCCCATTTCCGGGGAAGCTGCCGCACCGGCAACTCCCCGCCCCTGGATAGCCAAGGAGGCTGCCGCGATGAAACGTCGTCCGCTGTTGAAAAGTACGCTGGCCATGAGCGCCCTGCTGCTCACCGGTCTGTTCCCGTTCAGCTCCCAGGCCGCCGAGACCATCAAGGTCGGCATCCTGCATTCGCTGTCCGGCACCATGGCGATCTCCGAGACTTCGCTCAAGGACATGGCGCTGATGACCATCGACGAGATCAATGCCAAGGGCGGGGTGAACGGCAAGAAGCTCGAAGCGGTGGTGGTCGACCCGGCCTCGAACTGGCCGCTGTTCGCCGAGAAGGCGCGCCAGCTGCTGACCCAGGACAAGGTCGCGGTGGTCTTCGGCTGCTGGACCAGCGTGTCGCGCAAATCCGTGCTGCCGGTGTTCGAGGAGCTCAACGGCCTGCTGTTCTACCCGGTGCAGTACGAGGGTGAGGAAATGTCGCCCAACGTCTTCTACACCGGCGCGGCGCCGAACCAGCAGGCCATCCCGGCGGTGGAATACCTGATGAGCGAGGACGGCGGCGCGGCCAAGCGCTTCTTCCTGCTGGGCACCGACTACGTCTATCCGCGCACCACCAACAAGATCCTGCGCGCCTTCCTGCACAGCAAGGGCGTGGCCGACAAGGACATCCAGGAGGTCTACACGCCGTTCGGCCACAGCGACTACCAGACCATAGTCGCCGACATCAAGAAGTTCTCCGCCGGCGGCAAGACCGCAGTGATCTCCACCGTCAACGGCGACTCCAACGTGCCCTTCTACAAGGAACTGGCCAACCAGGGCCTGGAAGCCACCGAGGTGCCAGTGGTGGCCTTCTCCGTCGGCGAGGAGGAGCTGCGCGGCATCGACACCAAGCCGCTGGTGGGCAACCTCGCCGCGTGGAACTACTTCGAATCGGTGAAGAACCCGGAGAACAGCAAGTTCGTTGCCGACTGGAAGGCCTATGCCAAGGCGAAGAACCTGCCCAACTACAGCACCGCCGTGACCAACGACCCGATGGAAGCCACCTACGTCGGCATCCACATGTGGGCGCAGGCCGTGCAGAAAGCCGGCAGCACCGATGTCGACAAGGTCCGCGAGGCCATGGGCGGGCAGACCTTCAAGGCGCCGTCGGGCTTCACCCTGACCATGGACAAGACCAACCACCACCTGCACAAGCCGGTGATGATCGGCGAGATCGAGGACAACGGCCAGTTCAACGTGGTCTGGAAGACCCCCGAGCCGATCCGCGCCCAGCCGTGGAGCCCGTTCATTCCGGGCAACGACAAGAAGCCGGATTACGCGGTGCGCAGCAACTGATCCGGAGCGGGTTGCAGAGCCCCTCTCCCTAACCCTCTCCCTGAAGGGAGAGGGGACCGTATGGCGCAGGTTGAAACCACGACACCAGCCGGCACGGACAGCTCCCTCTCCCTTCAGGGAGAGGGCTGGGGAGAGGGTGCATCAGCCCACACCCGCCTCACAGGGAAAACAAACCATGCCCACTGCCCTGCTCCACCTGCTCCGCTTCTGCACGCTGGCACTGGCCGCGCTGCTGCCGCAGCTTGCCTTCGCCAGCCCCGCGCAGGACTTCGCCAGCGCTGACAACGACGCTCGCGCCAAACTGCTTGAACAATGGGCTGCGGCTCCCGACGCCAACCGCCTGCCGCTGCTGGAAGCCATCCAGTCCGGCCGCCTGGCCGTCGATGCCCAGGGGCGCGCCTTCCTGCTCGGCAGTGACGGGCAATACCAGCCCGCGGACGGCGGCGCCGCGCCGGTCGGCGAGCCCGACAAGCTGCGCCTGAACAACCGTCTGCGCGGCCTGGTGAACACTGCGATGGCCAGCCACCAACTGGTCGCCGACAGCCCCGCGGTGCGCCTGGAGGCCGCGCGCCAGCTGCAGAAGAGCGCCCGCCCGGCGCAGCGCACGCTGCTCGAATACCGCCTCAACGAAGAATCCGACGACGGCGTCAAAGCCGCCCTGCAACTGGCCCTGGCCAACCTGCAGCTGGCCGACCCGGCCCCGGCAGTGCGCCTCTCCGCCGTGCGCCTGCTCGGTGAATCCGGCGACCCGCAGGCACGCACCCGCCTGGAGAATCTGCTCGACCCTGCCGTCGAACCCGACGACTCGGTGCGCACCGCCGCCGCCACCAGCCTCGGCCAGGTCAAGCGCCGGCTGCTGATCGGCGACCTGTTCGGCCAGGCCTTCAGCGGCCTGTCGCTCGGCTCGATCCTGCTGCTCGCCGCGCTGGGCCTGGCGATCACCTACGGCCTGCTCGGGGTGATCAACATGGCCCACGGCGAGATGCTGATGCTCGGCGCCTACTCCACCTACGTGGTGCAGCTGCTCTGCCAGCGTTACGCCCCCGGCGTACTGGAGCTGTACCCGCTGCTCGCCCTGCCGGTGGCCTTCCTGGTCACCGCGTGCATCGGCATGGCGCTGGAGCGCACGGTGATCCGCCACCTCTACGGCCGCCCGCTGGAAACCCTGCTCGCCACCTGGGGCATCAGCCTGGTGCTGATCCAGCTGGTGCGCGTGCTGTTCGGCGCACAGAACGTCGAGGTGGCCAACCCGGCCTGGCTGTCCGGCGGCATCCAGGTGCTGCCCAACCTCGTGCTGCCGTGGAACCGCATCGTCATCATCGGCTTCGCGCTGTTCGTGCTGGCGCTCACCTGGCTGCTGCTCAACCGCACGCGGCTGGGCCTGAACGTCCGCGCCGTCACCCAGAACCGCAACATGGCCGCCTGCTGCGGCGTGCCCACCGGCCGCGTGGACATGCTCGCCTTCGGCCTCGGTTCCGGCATCGCCGGCCTCGGTGGGGTGGCGCTGTCGCAGGTCGGCAACGTCGGTCCGGACCTGGGCCAGAGCTACATCATCGACTCCTTCCTGGTGGTTGTGCTCGGCGGTGTCGGCCAGCTCGCCGGCAGCGTGTTCGCCGCCTTCGGCCTGGGCGTGGCGAACAAGATCCTCGAACCGCAGATCGGCGCGGTGCTGGGCAAGATCCTGATCCTCGCGCTGATCATCCTGTTCATACAGAAACGTCCGCAGGGGCTCTTCGCTCTGAAAGGGAGGGTCATCGATTGATGAACACACCAATGTCTGAAGTGAATGCTCTTCGTAGGAGCGAGCTTGCTCGCGAACGGATTTTCCGGTGGCACTGGAGCTGGGCGGGTTCGCGAGCAAGCTCGCTCCTACAGAGTGCAGGGGAGGCTCGCCGATGAACCAGCCACTCACCGTGACGGCCGCGCAGAAGGCCGGCCCGAAACTAACCGCCAGTCTCGTCGGCGCCGCGCTCATCGCGCTGCTGGTCCTGCCGCTGCTGCACCTGTTGCCGGAAAGCCACGTGCTGCACCTGTCCGCCTATGGGCTGACCCTCACCGGCAAGATCCTCTGCTACGCCATCGTCGCCCTGGCGCTGGACCTGGTCTGGGGCTATGCCGGCCTGTTGTCGCTGGGCCACGGGCTGTTCTTCGCCCTGGGCGGCTACGCCATGGGCATGTACCTGATGCGCGAGGCCGCCGGCGACCAGTTGCCGGCGTTCATGACCTTCCTCTCCTGGACGGAGCTGCCCTGGTACTGGGCCGGCACCCAGCACTTCCTCTGGGCGCTGTGCCTGGTGGTGCTGGCGCCCGGCCTGCTGGCGCTGGTGTTCGGCTTCTTCGCCTTCCGCTCGCGGATCAAGGGCGTGTACTTCTCGATCATGACCCAGGCGCTGACCTTCGCCGGCATGCTGCTGTTCTTCCGCAACGAGACGGGGTTCGGCGGCAACAACGGCTTCACCAACTTCCGCAGCATCCTGGGCTTCTCGATCACGGCGCCGGGCACCCGCGTGGCGCTGTTCATCGCCATCGTCCTGTTGCTGGCGGCGAGCCTGGCCATCGGCTTCGCCCTGGCGCGCAGCAAGTTCGGCCGGGTACTCACCGCGCTGCGCGATGCCGAGAACCGCCTGATGTTCTGCGGCTACGACCCGCGCGGCTACAAGCTCTTCGTCTGGACCCTGAGCGCCGTGCTCTGCGGCCTGGCCGGCGCGCTGTTCGTGCCGCTGGTGGGCATCATCAACCCCAGCGAGATGTCGCCGACCAACTCCATCGAGGCCGCCGTCTGGGTCGCCCTCGGCGGGCGCGGCACGCTGATCGGCCCGCTGCTCGGCGCCGGCGTGGTGAACGGCGCGAAGAGCTGGTTCACGGTGGCCTTCCCCGAGTACTGGCTGTTCTTCCTCGGCGCGCTGTTCATCGTCGTCACCCTGTACCTGCCGCGCGGCATCCTCGGCCTGATCAAGCGGGAGAAAGAGCAATGAGAGCGGTCCCCCACCTGATGCTGGAACCGGCCTACGACCCCAACCGCGACCCGGGCGCCAGCCGCGATGCCATCGGCATCGGCTCGAGCGCCAGCGGCCAGCTGGACGTGCGCCACGGCACCATCCTCACCCTGGAAGACATCAACGTCAGCTTCGACGGCTTCCGCGCCCTGCGCGACCTCACGCTGTACATCGGTGTCGGCGAGCTGCGCTGCATCATCGGCCCCAACGGCGCGGGCAAGACCACGCTGATGGACGTGATCACCGGCAAGACCCGCCCCGACAGCGGCAAGGCGTTCTTCGGCGAGACCCTCGACCTCACCCGCATGAGCGAGGTGGAGATCGCCCAGGCCGGCATCGGCCGCAAGTTCCAGAAGCCCACGGTGTTCGAGGCGCTCTCGGTATTCGAGAACCTGGAGCTTGCGCAGAAGACCGACAAGTCGGTGTGGGCCAGCCTGCGGGCGAAGCTTTCCGGCGAGCAGAAGGACCGCATCGAGGAAGTGCTCGGCACCATCCGCCTGCGCGAGTCGCGCAACCGCCCCGCCGGCCTGCTCTCCCACGGGCAGAAGCAGTTCCTGGAGATCGGCATGCTGCTGGTGCAGGAGCCGCAATTGCTGTTGCTGGACGAGCCGGTGGCGGGCATGACCGACGCCGAGACCGAGTTCACCGCCGAGCTGTTCAAGTCCCTCGCCGGCCAGCATTCGCTGATGGTGGTGGAGCACGACATGGGTTTTGTCGGCAGCATCGCCGACCACGTCAGCGTGTTGCACCAGGGGCATGTACTGGCCGAGGGTTCGCTGGAGGAAGTGCAGGCGAACGAGCAGGTGATCGAGGTTTATCTGGGGCGCTGACGCTCGCTCCACAGCATGGGTATCGCTGCGCTCCACCCATCCTACGTACACCTTTCGCCGGAAGGCGCGGCGTAGGTTGGCGTGGAGCGAAGCGATACCCAACAGCTCCCGGTACACGGCAGCCATACACGAATCATCACGACTCTCCACAAGGGCAACTCCCATGCTGCAAGTCGACAAACTGCACCAGTACTACGGCGGCAGCCACATCCTGCGTGGCCTGTCGTTCGACGCGAAGATAGGCGAGGTCACCTGCCTGCTCGGCCGCAACGGCGTGGGCAAGACCACCCTGCTGCGCTGCCTGATGGGCCTGGTGCCGGCCAAGGAAGGCAAGGTCAGCTGGGAGGGCAAGCCGATCACCGGCTTCAGGCCGCACCAGCGCGTGCATGCCGGCATCGCCTACGTGCCGCAGGGGCGGGAAATCTTTCCGCGCCTCACCGTGGAGGAAAACCTGCTGATGGGCCTGTCGCGGTTCAGCGCTGGCGAAGCCAAGGCGGTGCCGGAGTTCATCTACGAGCTGTTCCCGGTGCTGCGGGAGATGAAGCAGCGCCGCGGCGGCGACCTCTCCGGCGGCCAGCAGCAACAACTCGCCATCGGCCGCGCGCTTGCCAGCCGGCCGCGCCTGCTGATCCTCGACGAACCCACCGAAGGCATCCAGCCGTCGGTGATCAAGGAAATCGGCGCGGTGATCCGCAAGCTCGCCGAACGCGGCGACATGGCCATCCTGCTGGTGGAGCAGTTCTACGATTTCGCCGCCGAACTGGCCGACCAGTACCTGGTGATGTCCCGCGGCGAGATCGTCCAGCAGGGGCGTGGTGCGGACATGGAAAGCGACGGTGTACGGGGTTTGGTTACGATCTGAGCCCACCTGTCGGCGGGTTCGCGAGCAAGCTCGCTCCTACGCAGAGCGCATGTGCTCCACCTGTAGGAGCGAGGGGGACGCCATCGTTATTGCTCGCGAACCATGGCCCGATCATGAGACGACCTGTCACTGGCGGATGACGGCGACGGGTGGCAAGCTGCCAGGCCCCGTACTGGTTATTTCTGGAGCCCGCCATGCCGATCACCCTGCGTCCCGCCGTCAACGACGACGCCGGATTCGCCGCGGTCTGCGTGGCGGCGGCCTATGCCCAATGGATTCCCAAGCTGGGCCGCAAGCCGGGGCCGATGCTCGACGACTACCACGCAGTGATCGCCGAGGACCGCGTGCTGATTGCCGAACAGGATGGCGCGCCGGTCGGCCTGCTGGTCATGCGCGAGACCGACGAAGGTTTCCTGCTCGACAACATCGCCGTGCTCCCCGAGTGCGCCGGGCAAGGCATCGGCCGCGAGCTGCTGGTGCACGCCGAGCAAGCCGCCGCGCAGCTGGGTTACCCGTCGCTGTACCTCTACACCAACGAGCGCATGGTGGAGAACATCGAGCTGTACGCGAAAAACGGCTACCAGGAATACGCGCGCCGGCTGGAAAACGGCTTCCGCCGGGTGTACATGCGCAAGCAGCTGGGCTGAGGCACGGCTCTTGTAGGAGCGGATTCATCCGCGATCGGCCTATCCCTGCGCGGGAGGCGAATCAATCGCGGACAGAGTCCGCTCCTACGCACCGTTTGAGTGCGTGCGCAGCGATGTTGCACCGCAACCGCGCCCATACCTGACCGACTGGACAAACCCTTGAGTCGGTTCGAAACGCCGGCCCCGCGCAGCCTTCAGCGCAAACGTAAGACATCGCGCACTATCCTGGCGCGTCCGGCACGCTGATTGCTCTGTCCCGTGCATCCTCCGTTTCGCAGCTGCCCATGAACGCACCGGCCACCCTCTTCCACCCCGCCTGGCACGCCGAGCTGGAGCTGGCTTACGCCCGCATCGGCGACTGCACACGGCCGGTCACCCGGCGCCATCGCGGGCCGTTGCGGGTGCAGAAGCACCTGTATGCGGAAGGGCCGCAGGTCTGCCAGCACATCGTCGTGCACCCGCCCGGCGGCATCGCCGGTAGTGACACGCTCAATCTCGATATCCACGCGGGCCAGGACAGCTGGGCGCAACTCACCAGCCCCGGCGCGGCCAAGTGGTACCGCGCCGGCTGTCCGGCCAAGCAGCAGCTGGACATCCGCGTCGCCCCCGGCGCCACCCTGGAATGGCTGCCACAGGAAACCATCGTCTATTCCGGCGCTCAGGCCGAGCTGACCACCCGCATCGACCTGGAAGCGGACGCCCGGCTGTTCTACTGGGACATCGTCGCCCTCGGCCGCCCGGCCAGTGGCGAGCGCTTCGACGAAGGTCACTTCTCCGCCGCCCTGGACATCCGCCGCGACGGCCAGCGCCTGTGGCACGAGCGCCAACGCGTGACGGGCAATGACCGCCTGCTGGATTCGCCCATCGGCCTTGCCGGCCACCCGGTGATGGCGACGCTGATCGCCAGCGGGCAGATCGACGCAGCGCTGATCGAAGCCTGTCGCGCCATCCCCTGCCGGGGGCGCGGCAACCTCACCCAACTGCCCGGCCTGGTGGTCGCCCGCTGCCTCGCCCACGAGGCGCTGCACGCCCGCGCCTGGCTCATCGAACTCTGGCGCCGGCTGCGGCCCGCGCTGCTCGGCCGCGAGGCCGTTCCGCCACGAATCTGGAGCACCTGAGATGGACCTGACGCCCCGCGAAAAAGACAAGCTGCTGATCTTCACCGCCGGCCTGGTCGCCGAGCGCCGCCTCGCCCGAGGGGTGAAGCTCAACTACCCGGAAGCCGTGGCACTGATTTCCGCCGCCCTGCTCGAGGGTGCGCGGGATGGCCAGACGGTCGCCGACCTGATGCACTACGGCACCACGCTGCTGACCCGTGAACAGGTGATGGAAGGCGTGCCGGAAATGATCCCGGAGATCCAGGTGGAAGCCACCTTCCCGGACGGCACCAAGCTGGTCACCGTGCACCAGCCCATCGCTTGATCGCGCACGCCCGACCGGCGGCGCAAAGACAATGGCGGATGAAGCGTACCGCTTCATTCGCCCTACGAAACCGAGGAACCGACATGTTCATCCGCGACGCCAGCCAAGCCGACCTCGGCAGTCTGCGCGACATCTACAACGACGCCGTGCTCAACACCACCGCGATCTGGAACGAGGCCGCCATCGACCTGGAAAACCGCCGCGCCTGGCTGGAATTGCGCGCGCAGCAGGGCTTTCCGGTGCTGGTGGCCGAGGACGGCGGCGAGGTGGTGGGCTACGCCAGCTACGGCCCCTGGCGCGCCTTCGACGGCTTCCGCGAGACGGTGGAGCACTCGGTCTACGTACGCGCCGACCAGCGCGGCAAGGGCCTCGGCCCGCTGCTGATGCAGGCGCTGATCGAGCGCGCTCGCGCCCAGGGCCTGCATGTGATGGTCGCGGCCATCGAGAGCGGTAATACGGCGTCGATCCGCCTGCACGAGCGCCTGGGCTTCCTCATCACCGGGCAGATGCCACAGGTGGGCCAGAAATTCGGCCGCTGGCTGGACCTGACCTTCATGCAACTGATCCTCGACCCACGGAGCTCCCCATGATCCCTGGCGAATACGACATCCAGAGCGGCGAGATCGAACTCAACGCCGGCCGCCGCACCCTCGCCCTGACGGTGGCCAACAGTGGCGACCGGCCGATCCAGGTCGGCTCGCACTACCACTTCTTCGAAACCAACGACGCGCTGCTGTTCGACCGCGACGCGGCGCGCGGCATGCGCCTGAACATTGCGGCGGGCACCGCCGTGCGCTTCGAGCCGGGGCAGAGCCGCGAGGTCGAGCTGGTCGAGCTGGCCGGCGAGCGCAAGGTTTATGGATTTGCAGGACGGGTGATGGGCGCGTTGTGAGTCCGTGCCAATAAGAGCCCCTCTCCTCCGCCCTGGCTGCACGCCCCGCTCCGACGGGAGAGGGAGCTGTTCGTGCCGACTGATGCAGTGATTTCATCCTGCGCCGAACGGTCCCGTCTCCCTTCAGGGAGAGGGTTAGGGAGAGGGAGTGGTTCAGCCCCGCGCTAGGGTTCAGCAAGAAAACCGAATAACGCCAACCGCCAAGGAGCCCCGATGAAAATCAGCCGCCAAGCCTACGCCGACATGTTCGGCCCTACCGTCGGCGACCGCGTGCGCCTGGCCGATACCGGCCTGTGGATCGAAGTGGAGCAGGACTTCACCGTCTACGGCGAGGAAGTGAAATTCGGCGGCGGCAAGGTCATCCGCGACGGCATGGGCCAGGGCCAGCTGTGCGCCGCGCAGGTCGTCGACACGGTGATCACCAACGCGCTGATCCTCGATCACTGGGGCATCGTCAAGGCCGACGTGGGCCTCAAGCACGGTCGCATCGCCGCCATCGGCAAGGCCGGCAACCCGGACATCCAGCCCGGCGTGACCATCGCCCTGGGCGCCAGCACCGAAGTGATCGCCGGCGAAGGCATGATCCTCACCGCCGGCGGCATCGACACGCATATCCACTTCATCTGCCCGCAGCAGATCGAAGAGGCACTGATGAGCGGGGTCACCACCATGATCGGCGGCGGCACCGGGCCGGCCACCGGCACCAAGGCCACCACCTGCACCTCCGGCCCGTGGCACATGGCGCGTATGCTCCAGGCCGCCGACGCCTTCCCGATGAACATCGGCTTCACCGGCAAGGGCAACGCCAGCCTGCCGCTGCCGCTGGAGGAACAGGTACGCGCCGGCGCCATCGGCCTGAAGCTGCACGAGGACTGGGGCACCACCCCGGCGGCCATCGACAATTGCCTTTCCGTGGCCGACCGCTTCGACGTGCAGGTGGCGATCCACACCGACACGCTCAACGAGTCCGGCTTCGTCGAAACCACCCTGGCAGCGTTCAAGGGCCGCACCATCCACACCTACCACACCGAAGGCGCCGGTGGCGGCCACGCGCCGGACATCATCAAGGCCTGCGGCTTCGCCAACGTGCTGCCCAGCTCGACCAACCCGACCCGGCCCTTCACCCGCAACACCATCGACGAACACCTGGACATGCTCATGGTCTGCCACCACCTGGACCCGAGCATCGCCGAGGACGTGGCCTTCGCCGAGTCGCGCATCCGCCGCGAGACCATTGCCGCCGAGGACATCCTCCACGACCTCGGCGCCTTCAGCATGATCAGCTCCGACAGCCAGGCCATGGGCCGTGTCGGCGAAGTGATCACGCGCACCTGGCAGACCGCCGACAAGATGAAAAAGCAGCGCGGCGCGCTGGACGGCGACGGCGCGCGCAACGACAACTTCCGCGCCAAGCGCTACATCGCCAAGTACACCATCAACCCGGCGATCACCCATGGCGTGGCCCATGAAGTGGGCAGCATCGAAGTGGGCAAGCTGGCCGACCTGGTGCTCTGGCGCCCGGCCTTCTTCGGCGTGAAGCCGAGCCTGATCCTCAAGGGCGGCGCCATCGCCGCAAGCCTGATGGGCGATGCCAACGCCTCGATCCCGACGCCGCAGCCGGTGCACTACCGGCCGATGTTCGCAAGCTTCGGCGGCAGCCGCCACGCCACCTGCCTGACCTTCCTCAGCCAGGCCGCGTTCGACGCAGGCGTGCACCACGAACTGGGGCTGCGCAAGGCCATCGGCGTGGTGAAGGGTTGCCGCAGCGTGCAGAAGACCGACCTGATCCACAACGCCTACCTGCCGCACATCGAGGTCGATGCGCAGAACTACCAGGTGCGCGCGGACGGGCAGTTGCTGTGGTGCGAACCGGCGGACGTGCTGCCGATGGCGCAGCGCTATTTCCTGTTCTGAGGAAGGTTTCCATCGGCGCGACGCCTTGTCCGCTTCCAACATGGCGTTTTGATGGCTACCCTGCGCACCCCGGGAAAGAGTCCCGGGTTTTTCAACTCAGGAGAGTCACGTGAAGTTCACCCGTATCGCTGCCACCCTGCTGGCCGCCGCCGTCCTCGCCGGCTGCACCGGCACCCCGATGAAGACCCAGACCTACAGCCCCGAGCAGTACACCGTGGTCGGCCACGGCGAAGGCAAGGCCACCGGAATCCTGCTGTTCGGTTTCATCCCGATCCAGCAGAACGACCGCTTCGTCCGTGCGCAGAACGCCGCGGTCAAGACCAAGGGCGGCGATGCGCTGATCAACACCCAGGTGCAGGAAAACTGGTTCTGGGCCTGGGTCCTGACCGGCTACACCACCACCGTTTCCGGTGACGTGGTCAAGCTGAACAAGTAAGGCGCGCCCTGCTTGTCCGGACCGGCGCGCAATGCCCGGTCCGGCTTGCGCCCTTGCCATAAATCAAACTTTTCCCGATCCCCCACCCCGCTTTCCGCCGATTGAGATTCGTCTTATTCGGCTACCTGAACGCCAGCTGAACAATGTGCCCACTGATCCGCAAGAGCCCTACCGGCCGCGGGTCCGGCGTGGCGCGACAGCTCGCGGCCATGCCTCCCCAAAGCAACTTCCAGCGAAAACAGGACCCGATCCGGAACGCTCCGATCCCCCCGCCAGGACAGGCTCACACAGGCGCTGGAAACCCGCCCCGCATCGCCCCACGGCGAGCGGTGCAAGGAGGTTTGCAATGCGCTTTACCAAGACCCTTCTGGCCTCGCACATCGCGCTGGCCATCGCCCTGGCGGGGCAGGCCGGCGTGGCCGCTGCCGACTGCTCCGGCAGCGGCGACACCTACACCTGCGACGTGACGCTGTATTACGGCAACCCAACAGGTTACAAGAACGTCGTGATCAACACCGGCACCACACTGGGTGCCACCGGCGGCGCCGGCGGGTTGCGCGGCTTTGGCATCTACGGCAACAGCACCCGGCAGACCATCGATACCTTATCGATCACCACCGGCGGCATTTATGCCGATGCCATCCAGGCCAACAACGGCACCAACGTCTTCAATTTCGACAACCTCACCATCAAGACCACCGGTTTCTCTGCCGACGGAATCAACGTTACCGAGAACGCCTATAACTCATCTGTGACCGTTGGCGACGACGCGGTGATAAGTACTTCCGGCATTGGCGTACGAGCCAACACCTCGAAGAACGGCGGCACCAACAGCATCACCCTCGGTGACCGCGCGCAGATCACCACCACCGGCGCCGGCGGCAACTCCTCGGACGGCAATGGCTATGCGGTGTACGCGGGCAACCGCAATACCGGTGCAGCGACATTCACCGGAGACGCCACCGTCACCCTGGGCGATGACAGCGTGATTCGCACCTCGGGCAGTGCAGCCCACGGCGTTTTCGCCAACCGAGGCGGCGAGATCACGCTGGGCAGCACCGATATCACCACCACCCACTCCGCCGCGTACGGCATTTATGTGCAGACCCTGGCAGCAGCCAGTGGCGATCGGGGTGGCCAGGTTCACCTGCTCGGCGATACGAAAATCACCGTCTCCGACGGCAACCGCGCCATGGCCGCCAACGGCGCGGACTCCAGCATTGTCTCGGAGAACGCCGCGATCTACGTACTCGACAGCAGCGCAGCAGAGGACCTCGCCAACCGCAAGGGCGTCGCGCTCTACGCCGAGAACCAGGGCAAGCTCGACCTGAAGATGGCCGCCGGCTCCTACCTCAACGGCACCACCAGCACCGCCACCGACGGGGTGATCGACCTCGCCATGGACGGAGCCGCCAGCCGATGGTTCATGACCGGCAATTCCAACCTCACCAACCTCTCGCTCACCGACGGTGCGCAACTGGTCTACGACCGCCATGACGAGCACGGCGCCTACACCTACAAGACGCTGACCGTGGACGGCGACTTCACCGGCGGCGGTCACCTGGTGATGAACACCTACCTGGGCGACGACAACTCCGAGACCGACAAGCTGGCGATCACCGGCAGCACCTCGGGCGAGACCCGGGTCACCGTCAACAACACCGACGGCCCTGGCGCCGAAACCCTGGAAGGCATCCAGATGATCACCGTCGGCGGCACCTCGGCCGGTGAGTTCAAGTCCGACCGGGTGACCGAGGGCGGCTACGAGTATGTGCTGCGCCGTGGCGGCAGCTTCGTCGGCTCGACCGGCGCGGACAGCGACTGGTACCTGACCTCGTACAAGCCGACCGAGCCGGAAGATCCGGACCCGATCGATCCGGGCCCCGGCCCTGGTCCCGATCCGGACCCGGAAGATCCCGACCCTGTCGATCCCGGTCCCGAAGATCCCGGCCCCGTCGACCCGGGCCCTGAAGAGCCGGGTCCGCTCGATCCGGGCCCGATCCCCGAGAAACCGGGCGACGACGCGCGCGTCCGCCAGCCCGAAGGCGGCAGCTATACCGCCAACCTCGCCGCGGCCAACACGATGTTCCTGCACCGCCTGCATGACCGCACCGGCAACCTGACTTATGTCGATCCGGACACCGGCAAGCAGGTCACCTCGATGCTCTGGATGCGCAACGTCGACGGCTCCAGCCGCTGGGAAGACAGCACCGGGCAGCTGAAGACCGAGTCCAACCGCTACGTGCTGCAATTGGGCAGCGACCTGTACCGCAAGCAGACCGACAACGGCGACTGGGTCGTCGGCGTGATGGCCGGCTACGCCAACGGCAACTCGACCACCAGGTCGCGCATCACCGGCTACCGCTCGCGCGGCGAGATCGACGGCTACAGCCTGGGCGTGTACGGCACCTGGTACGAGAACAAGGACGACGAGAACGGCGCCTACGTCGACAGCTGGGTCCTGTGGAATGACTTCGATGCCGAGGTACGCGGCGAGCAACTGGCCAAGGAGAAATACGACGCCAAGGGCATCACCGCCTCCATCGAGGCCGGCAAGACCTTCACCGTGGCGAAGACCGACAGCGCCAGCTACTACGTGCAGCCACAGGCGCAGGTCGTCTACATGGGCGTCAAGGCCGACAGCCACCGCGAGGCCAATGGCACCAAGGTCACCGGCCAGGGCGACGGCAACATCATGACCCGCCTCGGCGCTCGCGCCGCGGTACGCAGCAACAAGGAAGGCGGGTTCGCCAACACCTACGGTGTGGAGCCCTACGTGGAAACCAACTGGATCCACAACACCGACGACTTCGGCGCGAAGATGGGCAGCACCCGGTTCGAGATGGACGGCGCCAGCGACATCTTCGAAGTGAAGCTCGGCGCCACCAGCAAGGTGAACAGCCGGGTCAACGTCTGGGGTGAAGTGGGCAAGCAATACGGCGACAACGGCTACCGCGACCAGGCAGTGACGCTGGGACTCAAAGTCAACTTCTGACCCCGCCGTGAACCAGGGCCGCCGTACGCAAGTACGGCGGCCTTTTTTCTGCGGACTATTCCCGTACAAACAGGCCATGCGCGATCGCGGGCAATGGCCCGCAGCCACAATCAGACATCGACGTTATGCGGTTCGCGAGCAAGCTCGCTCCTACGAAGAACCCATCTCCTGACCTTGGCTTTGGCTTTGGCTTTGGCTGTTCAGAAGGTTTCCAGAGAATTATCCGCGCACTCCGAACCGCCCCGTTCAGGAGGCCTCGTTGAATCGAAGTTTCAGGGGTTGAGCGACATGGATGTCGCGAGAGCGCTGTCGGGCCAGGGATGGCCCGAC
>NZ_JBGLYK010000068.1:0-24809 GCF_047304025.1 Pseudomonas sp. Pseusp97
GATTTATCGGCGGTGCTGAAGCTGGGTGGGTTCGCGAGCAAGCTCGCTCCTACGAAAAGCCTAAAAGCCGCGTCTTGCGTAGGGCGAATAACCTGGAACAGGTTATCCGCCCTTGTCCCGCCGGCGGATAACGCTGGCGCGTTATGCGCCCTCCAAAGAACACCCCGTGGAGAAATGAAAAAGCCCCGCATTGCGGGGCTTTTTCATTTCGCTGGATCAGGCGAGCTGACGGCGACGGAACAGCGGTTGCGGCTGGGTCACGGAGGTCTGGTAGACCTCGCTGAAGTCATCCAGGCCGGCCAGCGCCGCTTGCGGGTCGCGGTCGGCGCGGATGGCGTAGGCGTCGAAGCCACAGCTCTGCATGAAGAACAGCTGGTCACGCAGTACGTCGCCGATGGCGCGCACTTCACCTTTGTAGCCGAAGCGCTCGCGCAGCAGGCGCGCGGTGCTGAAGCCGCGGCCGTCAGTGAAGGCGGGGAAGTTCACGGCGATGACCTGGAACTTGTCCAGGTCTTGCGCGATGGCTTCGGGTTCTTCGTCCGCGTCCAGCCAGACGCCCAGGCCGCCGTCACGGCCGCGCAGTGCCGGGCCGTGTTCCAGCCACAGGTTCAGCGGGATGATCACGTCGTCGCAGTTGGGCACGGTCTCGAGGGTCGCGTCCTTGGGCAGCAGGTGCCAGCGGTCGTCGACGACCTCGCGGTGCTTAATGATTCGCTGCATATACGCGCTCCTTGAAGGGGTCGATGCCGATGCGACGGTAGGTATCGAGGAAACGTTCGTCTTCGGTGCGCTGTTCCACGTAGACGTTGATGATCTTCTCGATCACGTCGGCCATCTGATCCTGGGCGAAGGACGGGCCGAGAATCTGCGCGAGGCTGGCCTCACGGCTGGCGCTGCCGCCCAGGGAGACCTGGTAGAACTCCTCGCCCTTCTTGTCCACGCCGAGGATGCCGATGTGGCCCACGTGGTGGTGGCCGCAGGCGTTCATGCAGCCGGAGATGTTCAGGTCGATGTCGCCGATGTCGAACAGGTAGTCGAGGTCGTCGAAACGGCGCTGGATGGCTTCGGCCACCGGGATCGACTTGGCGTTGGCCAGGGAGCAGAAGTCGCCGCCCGGGCAGCAGATGAGGTCGGTCAGCAGACCCACGTTCGGTGTGGCGAAACCGCTCTCGCGCAGTTCGCCCCAGAGGGTGAACAGCTGCGCCTGCTCGACGTCGGCGAGGATGATGTTCTGGTTATGGCTGTTGCGCACTTCGCCGAAGCTGTAGCGGTCGGCGAGGTCGGCGACCGCGTCCAGCTGCTTGTCGGTGATGTCGCCTGGCGCCACGCCGGTGGGCTTGAGCGACAGGGTCACGGCGACGTAGCCGGGCTTCTTGTGGGCGAAGGTGTTGCGGCTGCGCCAGCGGGCGAAGCCTGGGTGTTCGGCGTCCAGCTGGGCGAGGGCGGCGTCCTGGTCTTCCAGGGCCTTGTAGGCCGGGTCGACGAAGTGGGCGGCCACGCGCTGCAGCTCGGCTTCGGTCAGGGTGCTCGGGCCGTCCTTCAGGTGCGCCCATTCGGCGTCGACCCGCTGGGCGAAGACTTCCGGCGTCAGCGCCTTGACCAGGATCTTGATGCGCGCCTTGTACTTGTTGTCCCGACGGCCATAGCGGTTGTACACGCGCAGGATGGCGTCGAGGTAGGACAGCAGGTGCTGCCAGGGCAGGAATTCATTGATGAAGCTGCCGACGATCGGGGTACGGCCCAGGCCGCCGCCGACGGAGACACGGAAGCCCAGCTCGCCGGCTTCGTTCTTCACCGCTTCCAGGCCGATGTCGTGCACCTCGATGGCGGCTCGGTCGCTCACGGCGCCGTTGACGGCGATCTTGAACTTGCGCGGCAGGTGGGCGAATTCGGGGTGGAAGGTCGACCACTGGCGGATGATCTCGCACCAGGGGCGCGGGTCCACGAGCTCGTCGCGGGCGACGCCGGCGAACTGGTCGGTGGTGGTGTTGCGGATGCAGTTGCCGCTGGTCTGGATCGCGTGCATCTGCACGGTGGCCAGCTCCGCGAGGATTTCCGGCACGTCTTCCAGCTCCGGCCAGTTGTACTGGACGTTCTGGCGGGTGCTGATGTGCGCGTAGCCCTTGTCGTAGTCACGGGCGATCTGCGCCAGCTTGCGAACCTGCCTGGAGGACAGCAGGCCGTAAGGCACGGCCACTCGCAGCATGGGTGCGTAGCGCTGGATGTACAGGCCATTCTGCAGACGCAGCGGGCGGAATTCCTCGCCGGTCAGTTCGCCCGCCAGGTAGCGGCGGGTCTGATCGCGGAACTGCTTGACGCGATCCTCTACGATCCTTTGATCGTATTCGTCATATACGTACATGAATCATCCTGCTGTCAGGCTATAGCGCTCGGGGGCGTACTGCGTTTCCCAGCGCGCACGGCAACGCGCTCCACGCGGAGTGGGGCGCACGATACCAGTTCGGGAATATGCGCAAAAGTGATGTTTGAGTATATGGCGAGAACTTTCGGATCTAAGCCGCGCCAGGCCTGAAACACAGGCGTGACGGCGGCTTGCGCCGGCCCGCAGGTGCTGTCGCGCCTGGGCTGCTCAGACGGTCATCAGCCTTCGCGGCCGTGGGCGGCGTCGCGCAGTTGCGAGGTGTCTACGCGGACGAAAACCGAGTCGCCGACGCAGGTCAGTACATCTCCTGCGTAGACCTCGCAGATGACCCGGCTCTTGCGCCCGACTTCGCCCTCGACGTGAGCCCTGAGGGTCAGCGGCACGCCCATGGGTGTCGGCTTGATGTACTTGATGCCCAGATTGCCGGTGACGCAGTCGATGCGCGGCACGCTGCCCGGCTCGCGGCCTTCGGCGCGGTAGTGATAGGCCATGGCGGTCCAGTTCGAGTGGCAGTCCACCAGCATGGCGATCAGGCCGCCGTAGACCAGTTCCGGCCAGCCGCAGTACTTGGCTTCGGGAAGGTGCTCGGCGACGACGTGGACGCCGTCCTCGTGCCAGCGGCTCTTGATGTGCAGTCCGTGCGGGTTGCTGCCGCCGCAGCCGTAGCAGACGCCTTCCGGCGCGACAGTGTCTTGCAGTGAGTCCACGTGCTTGATCCACTCGCTTGTTCTTATGGAGCCAGCAGCCTAACGGCAATTGCGCAGCGGCGAAAAGGGGCGGCGCCTTGAGCAGCCGGCGGGGCTGGTCTTAACTCCTGGCTGTAGTCCTTCAGCCAATAACGAGAAGATGGGGGAAGCATGAGCGAAGAAACGTCCAGGAAGACCAGCGACAGCGTCGTCGATGCCCGCGCCGCATTCATCCTGATCCTGCTGGTGGTCGCGACCGCCGTGTTCTGGGTCAGCCACCAGTGACAGCGGTGCCGGCGGGCCGTCCTGCGGCCCGCACGGTACCTCATCCTCCAGCCGGCTTTGCTATAGACCGGCGAAATGCAGCACCAGTTGCACCAGCCCATAGAGCAGCAATACGAAGACCAGCGTGAAGAGAATGCCCATCGCGATGAAATGGCTGGGCTTGCCGTGGGTGAAGTCGCGCGCGCGATTGCGCCCGCTCTGTACGCCGAAGGCCGCGGCCAGCACGCTGTGGAGCATCTGCCAGAAGCTCGGCGGCTTGTTCTGTTGCTCGTCCATCGTTGTTCCTCCTTTTGCATCCCATCCTAGACGCTAGAGCTCGATCTGCGTCCACTGGCGCTTCTGCCACATCACCGCGAAGATCGCCGAGGCGAGCCCGCGCTGGAGGATCTGCATGCTCCAGATCGCCAGCAGCCCGCCGCCCAGTACCGGGCCGACCAGGTAGGCCAGCGGCAGGAAGAACAGCCACTGGTTGCCCAGGCTGACTGCCATTACCGTGCGTACGGCTCCCGCGCCGAGCAGCGCCTGGGTCAGTACCAGCGCGGTGGCGTCGATCACCATGCCCATACCGGTGAGCATCAGCGGCACTCGGCCCAGCTCGATCAGCGCAGGGTCGCTGACGAACAACCGCAGGATGGCTTCGGGAAAAATCCAGAACGGCGCACCGAGCAATGCCAGGCCGCAGGCCGCTACCTTCACCACGTCCCAGCCCCAGCGGTGCGCGCTGTCGAAGTCGCGCTCGCCCATGCTGTGGCTGACCAGGGTGGTCGCGGCCATTCCCAGGCCGACTCCGGGCAGAATGAGGAACAGCGCCAGGTTGATCAGTACGTGGGCTACGGCGAGTTCGCGGGTGCCGACCTGGGCGATGATCCAGAACAGCAGCGTGATGCCTGCGGCGAAGAAGAACTGCTGCAGCGAGTTGGGCAATGACAGGCGCAGCAGGGTACGGATATCCCGTTCGCTCGGCAGGCGCGGCTGGAAGCCTTGCGCGCGGGCGTCGCGCCAGGTGATCCAGGCATAGATCGCCGAGCCCAGGAACAGCGCCAACGTGGTCCCCAGGCCGCTGCCCACGGCGCCCATCTGCGGCAGGCCGAAAAGGCCGTGGATCAGGCTGTAGCTGATCGCCGCGTTGGCCAGGTGCATCACCACCAGGGTGCGCATGTACATGCCCGAGCGCCGGGTGCCGTTCCAATAGCCGCGGAAGGAGAAGTTCAGGCCGACCGCCAGTACCGACAGCGCACGCCATTCGAAATAGGGAATGCCGACCGCGAGCACCTCGGTGTCGTTGGACAGGGCGCGGACGATTGGTTCGGCGAACAGCAGGCAGACCAGCGTGATCGGCAGCGATAGGCCCACTGCCACTAGCAGCCCGCAGTTCAACGGCGCGGCCAGTTCGTCGCTGCGGCCTTCACCCCGACGGCGTGCCACCAGTGCCTGCACGCCAGCGCCCAGGCCCATCACCAGGGAAATGGCGACGAAGTTGGCGTAGCTGCCGATTCCGACACCGGCCAGGGACTTTTCCCCAAGGTGGCCGACCATGGCCGCATCCACCAGGTTGAGTAGGCTCTGGCTGAGCATCCCGCCGATGATCGGCAAGCCCAGGCTGAGAATGTTCTGGAACCGCTGGCGCTCTAGCATGGCGTCTCTGGGCAGTGAGCTCCGGCTTGTATGGGCGTCCGGCGGGCCCGTGCCGGTAGGGCTTCGCTATAGGAAATCCTAGTTGAAGGAGGCATTTCCCGCCCCCTTCCGGAACGGAATGTGCCTACGAATACTGCGAAGTTGTTCTGGAGATACTTCCGATATTCGGGTGGTGTGCGTCACGATTTTTTGCCCTGGCGAACGAAATCGGCGCGCTAACTGGGCGTACGTCGGCATCGAAGCGGTATCGCTTGAGCAAAGACTCGTCTGCTTTATCGCGTGTAATCGAAGGGCAGCGCCACTGTGTCGATGGCCGCATCCACCGGCATGGAAACAACCGTGACTATCGGGCAGACGATGCTCATCCAGCAGAACAGCGTTATCGGCGCGTAGCCGGTACTGATATTTCCTGTGAGCAACTTGGCATCGGCCTGAACGCCCTTGAAGTAAGAGTCATTAGTCCAGCCGTGATCATCCACGCGAGCGATTAGCGTGCCGCAACCTGAGAGCGTGCCGGCGAGAAACAGGCCGAGAAGAAAGTGGCGCAAGGGAAGATCCGACGAAGATTGAAGTCGTCGAACGATGCCGATGGCGCGACTGGGTGTGTATGAGAAAAATCGGAAAAGGCGGCCAGAGTAGCCGCCCTTGCGTAGAGCTTACTCGAACAACCCGTGCCAGCAATCGCTCAGTTCGCCCAGCTCGAACGACTTCACCCAGGACTGCTTTTCCAGCCACAGGCGGGTGGTTTCACGGTCGACTTCGGTCAGGCTGCCGACAGCGTTCAGGCACAGGTAACCGGTGAACTCGCCGTCTTCGGTGGCGCCGCCGACGAAGACCCAGCCTTCGGATTCGACGAAGGCGATCCACTGATCGAGCACGTCATCCAGGTCGCCGTTGTAATTCACTTCCAGGCTGAAGCCGAACTCCTGGAACTCGCCCAGGCGCAGCTTCTTCAGCAGGCGGCGTTTGCGCGGTTTGGCCATTTGTTCGGGGGTGAGGTATTTCATGGGATCTCCTTCGAGTTCGTTGATCCGGCGTCGTAGTCCAGATCGGCGACAGCCAGCCCGCTATGGTACCACCTGCCGAGGCTGGAGCCGCCCATGAGTTCCTGACCGCCTGAAGTGAAAGGGAACCCTTGTCTCAGAGGTAGAAAAGTGTCAGCTGTGCAGTGCCCCGGACCTTTCCGCCGGTGACCTGGGCAGCGGTGCCGGTGCGGTAGTAGGAAACGTTCATCTTGATAGGCAGCGAGGAGCTTCCCGAGGCAGTGTTGTAGTTCGATACGACATAGCTGGAATCGCCGAATCGAATGGGCGCGGTGTTGGTCTCGTTGGTGATGCGCAGTCCGACGCCTTTAGCCATGTCGGTGCCACTGGCGTTCTGGAAGGTGCCGTCGGTGGCGCTGATGATGGTGCCGATCGGATCGAGTTGGTACTTGATGCTGTTCATACCCGCCGGACAATTCCGCAGGGTGAACTGGAAAGGCTTGGTCCTGATGCTCGTGGCGGAAGCGAAATCGGCTTTCCTGGCGGTATCCAGGATCACGTCCGCCCCCTCTGCGGTACAGCCGAGCGCCTGGAAGCTCACCGGGTTGATGAGGTAGTTCTTGCTGCCCACGCTGGTGGAGAAGGCGCCATCAATGTCTTGTGCGGTGTAGTTGAGCGTGAAGGAGGGCATGGTGCCTGCGGCAACCTTCCCTGTCTTGATCAGGCGAACTTGCATCTGGGCACCGAACGACGAGTTGGTGACGGTGGCGTTGTCGCTGTAGCAATCGGCCGAGCTGTAAGGGTTGCCAGAAGCGGCCAGCCAGCCGCTCCAGCCATTGAGGCCGCCTTGCTGGCCGCAGTAGGGGCCTGTTGCATAGAGCCGAAAGCCATAGACGATGCCGATACCGGGCACGTTGGTATTGAAGACCTTGTAGTTCAGTCCGCCCTCCGAGTAGGTGCCCGCCTGCGCGAGGGTGGGGAACTTGATGCCGATCCCGACGCGAGTGCCGTTGTTGGAGGTGCAGGCGTAGAGATTCGTCACTGCCGCGCCAGTTACCCATCCCGATAATGGCGTCATCGAAGCAGCATTATCGCGTGGCACCGAAATCGGACTTGGGAATGTGAAGGTCTCGGAGCCGGCGCCGGAAAATGTGCAACTACCTGCGGCGAGGGATTGTTCGCTCCAGATGAAAGACAATGCCGTTGCGACAAATATGGCGGTTGACCACCGTCCCTCTGCCATTCGCCTGTATTGGAATTTCCACATATCCATTGTTGTATCCCGTATCGATAAATTAGATGGCGTTCGGATGTGTGCTGTTCCGATGCCGTTGTTGTGTCTCGATGGACTCAACTCGCCGACAAAGGCGATATCGAATTATCTTCGGCAGGCTTGTCAGATAGGGAGTCCTGCATATTGGGAAATTTCTTCTTTCCGTATTGATTGGGTAGGGCTGCTGAGAAGTTCGTGGAACGCGCTGAAGTCCACCTGATATTCAATGCTGTTATTGATAAAGATCCGCAGCAGCCTCTTTGACTTGGCATCATTTGATCGGCGCGAAACCATATCGGGAGGGGTGGTCGCCCAGGATCCAGTTCGGATAGGCGTCGTGGTAGGCCTGTTCGATATAGTTCGCTACCTGCTGAGGAGCATCTTTGCGCCGCAGTGCGACGGGGTCGAAGATTCGATGGCCGAACTGTCCCTGCTTGAAGGTCAGGTGGAAGCACAGCAGCACGGCATCGCAGTGGCTTCCGATGCTGAAGGCGCCATGGTGCAGGCGAGCAGGCCGGCCGAACATGGACACCTCCACGGTTTCCATGGGATAGCGCTGCATCATGTGCGGTGGCACGTCGCTGAAGAGCACGGCGGCTCCGTCGCGCCTGAGTGCCCGCATCAGGCGCAAGCCGAGGGCAGATCGGTTGTTTTCGTCGAGGGTATGCAGGATTCGCAATCCGGGTATCAGGACATCTTCCCGGTTCCCGTAGGCTTCCCTTGGACTTCCCGAAACGACGGCGAGCTCGGTCATGTTCAATGCGGCGCGAAGGGCATCGACCACATAGATGTTGGCGTACTCGGATACATAGTGGAACGGCGAGACAATGACCGGCCGGCCAGGCGACTCCCGGTGAATGGCCTGCACGATTGCCGCAAGCTGCGCCGCCGTCGCGTCCAGTTCCGGCCAATGATTGCCGAGGCCGTACAAGCGACCGAGGTGCATGCGCCGGTCCAGTAATCGCTCGACGTCCTCGCCGGCCATCGTCCGCCAGGCGTCCTTGCGAGTCAGCGACCCACTGTCGCTTCCCCATTCGAAGCGCAACCGTCCCTGCCAGCGTGATCTGGCGCTGAAGAGACTACGCAATCCCCAGGAAAGCAGGGCTATCCGTTCCAGTGTACGGGCCGACAGTGCCAGCAGGCCGCGGTCTCGCCAACTAATCCCGTTCATCTCAGCTCTCCGACGCATCGGAGCTCAGCCATGCATCGATCGTCTGGATGTCTCCAAGGCTGAGTGAGGCCACCTCGGCCTTCAATGCAAGAAATGCCGTCAGCATTTCGTATTGGGCTTTGGCCTGCTCCCCCCGGCTGGTGAACAGCAACTCCTGTGCACGCAGCACATCCAGGTTGGTGCGACTTCCAGCCTGATATCCCAATCGGGTGGCCTGGAGCGAGGATTCGTTCAGGCGAACGATTTCGCGAAGCGAGTGACTTCTCGCTCGCGCCCAGTCCAGGCGCTCGAACCACTCCCGCGCGTCCGCCGCAGATTTGCGCGTGGCTGCCAGCAGCAGGTTCTCGGCCTTCTCTTCTCCGGCCATGGCTTGTCTCATGCGCGCGCGATTGCCGCCTCCGGTAAACAGCGGTGCGGAGATCGTGAGCATGGCGGTATTGGTGGTGGTCGGATCGGAGTAGCCGGAAGCAGCTCCTGATGGCGCGTGGCTGGCGCTGAAGCTGACAACGGGGTAGCGCTGGGCGCGCGCCTTCTCGGTGGCTGCCCCTGCGTTGCGAACTTCGAGTTGGCCCAACTGAACCGGGAAGCTGTGGGTTTCCGCCTGTCGAACCCACTCCACCAGGCTCTTGGCCTTCAGCCAGGGCCTCGTGCGGTTCGGGCTGATGCTTGCCTCCAGCTTGACCGGACGGCCAGTCAGGGTTTCAAGAGCTCGGCGGCGGGTCTCCTGGGCTCGCATTGCGTCCTGCCGGCGCAGTTGCGCCTCGCTCAGGCGCGACAGTGCCTCTTGTACGTCGATAACAGTTGCCTCGCCGCCAGCCTGAAGTCGTTGGGTCAAGGCGTGCTGTTCGGAAACGGCGCGAAGGTAATCGTTGGCGCGATGCAGTTCCTGGGTTGCTGCCAGGAGGTCGAAGTAGGCATTGGCAGAGCGCAGCACCAGGGCTTGCCAGGCGCTGGCGTATTCAAGTTCCGCTCTGGCGCCGGCGACGCTCGCCTGGCGAAGCTCTACCCAGCGCTCCCAATCGAACACCGGCTGAGTGAGCGTGACCATCCAGCCGTTCTGCCAGTACCTGGTCGCAGGCTGGTTTTCCGTCTTGATCTGGTTGTAGGCCCGACCCCAGCCGCCGTCGAGCCGGGGCAGCAGGGCGGCGCGCGCTATGGGTACCTCCTCGCGCTCGATCCTGATCTCTGAATTTGCGGCAGACAGTTCGGCGTCGTGGGCGATGGCATCGTTGACGACGGCCAGCAGTTCACCCGAGCAAGCGATCGAAGGGGCGAGGGCCATCCAGATAAGAAAGGCGAATCTCATGCTGGCGCGCCATCTTGCAGGCTGAGCCCCAGAAGCTTGCCATCAACCAGCTGGTAACGGCGCTCGAAGCGGGAGGCCAGCTTCGGGTCATGGGTGATCACAATCAGCGTACGATCCAGCCGCTGCAGAACATCGGCGATCGTGTTGACGGATGCTGGATCGAGGTTGGAGGTGGGCTCGTCCAGCAGCAGCAGTTCGGCGTTCTGATAAAGGGCGCGAGCCAGGAGCAGGCGCTGGCGCTGGCCGGCGGAAATATTGGCGATCGAATCGCTGATGATGGTCTGGGTGCGCATGGGCAGTTGCATGACGTCCGCCAGCAGGCCGACGTCCTTGAGCAACTGGTTGATGCGGAGGTGATCGGGATTGGCGCAGAACAGGGAAATGTTGTCGGCGATGCTGCCGTTGAGAATGAGGTCGCCCTGACGCATCTGGGTCATATGCTGGCGGACTTCATCCACGGCAAGGTTCGAATAGCTCACGCCGTTCAGACGGATTTCGCCCTGCTGTACCGGCTCGGCCGCGCAAAGCAGCTTGAACAGCGTGGATTTGCCCACGCCCGAAGGGCCCACGACGGCGATCTTGTCGCCCCGCTGGATATCCAGGCTGACGCCGGAAAGCACCGTCCGATCGGAAATGCCGTAGCTGAAGCTGAGGTCGCGCACCTGAATCGAATCCAGGCGGCGAAGCTCGATCGTCCTGCCGATCTGTTCGGGCTGCGCATAGCGCTCCGGCTCGTGGTCGACGATGTCGGCAACACGCTGCACTGGCACGCTGAGCATGAAGCGCCCGAAGAGAGCGTTGATGGCTTGGGCGAGCCGCTCCGAGGCCAGCGACTTGTAGATCATGAACGAATAGAAGACGCCCACCGAGACCTTGCCGTCGAGCATCAGCCCGGCGGCCAGCCAGGTCACGACGATCACATCGGCGTATTCGACCAGCCGCAGTACTGCGTCGCGGAGCGCCGTCAGCCTGGTGCTTTGCAGCGCCGCAGCCGCATTGGCCCGAAACTTCGCCATGAAGAGGGCGGTGCGCCGGGTTTCGCCGCAGGCCAGTTTGATCAGCGAGGCGCCGCGGATCGTCTCGATCAGGGTGTCGTCGCACTGCGCCGATCGCTCCAGCACCAGCATGTGCGCGTCGCGCATCGGTCCATAGAGTGCGAACGCGGTGCCCAGGTAAAGCGCAAAGATCCCTAGTGCGACGGCCGCGAGCAAGGCGCTCTGGATCAGCATGAGGGCGATGGCCAACGCAGCGACCACCAGATCGATGCGCAAGGCAATGCTGGTCTGGACCGAGTACGCGTTGATCTCTTCCTGCGATTTCACCCGGGCGAACAGATCGCCGACGTTGCGTTTCTCGAAGTAGGCGACAGGGTTCTTCAGCAGTTGGCCTACCAGACCCTGCGTGACGTTGACGTTCACCAGCGTTCCCGCGAGCGCAGTCAGATAGGTCTGGACGAACTTGCTGAAGGTGCCGATGCCGAAAATGCTGGCGAAGGTGATGGCGAGTATGTGCAGCAGGTTGCGGTTGTCGCTCGTCACGACCTGATCCAGTACCAGGTTGCCGTAGTAAGGCATGGCGAGGATGGCGAACTGACTGCCAATGGCGATGAAAACCAGCTTGGCGACCTGCCCGCGCAATTGCGGGTTCAGGGTGCGCACGCGAGCGAGCGCATCTGGAACCCTGGAGCGGGCCTTGATGCGGGGCAGGCCGGGCGTCGGTGCGCATTCGAGCAGGAAGCCGGAGGTGTTGGCCAGGAAGGTGTCCAGAGCGATGCGCCGACGGCCCGACGCCGGGTCGATTACCACCACATGGCCGCGCTGGCATTTCTCGAACACTACGAAGTGGGCGCCACCAAAATGCAGGATCGAACCGGTTTTGATGTGGCGCAGGTCGTCGGCGTCGAACTGGAAGGCCTGTACAGCCAGACCGAACTCCGTCGCCACATCGTAGAGGTCCATCAATGTCAGGCCGTTGGCGGAGAGAGGGTGCTGGGCTGTGATTTCCCGTATCTCCGTCGCCCGCCCGAGATAGGTCAGAACCATGGCCAGGCAGGCGTAGCCGCAATCGGCGACCTCGTTCTGGTAAATGATGCGCACGATCAGCCCCGCACCATCTGGAAAAGCGGCTCCAGCACCCATTCGGCGATGGTCCGGCGCTCGATGACGACGCTGGCCATGCCGCGCATGCCGGGGAGGATGCGCAGTGGCTTGCGGGCGTTGCCGAAGGTTTCGCCCGAGAGCGTTGCCCAGGCCATGTAGTTGTTGATTTCCATGGGGTTGCCGGAAGTAGGAGTCGGAGAGCTTTCGCTCTTGTTCATCGCGGTGTCGGAGATCGAGCCGATGCGTGCCTCGAGAGTGCCGAATCGGGCGTAGGGGAAGGCGTCCAGCTTGAGGCGAACGAGCTGGCCTTTCTGGACGAAGCCGCGTTGCCTCGAAGGAATGTTCAATGCCGCCACGAGAGGCTCGTGGGTTCCGGAGTTGATGACCAGGGCGACATCGTCGACCTGCAAGGTCTGGCCGGCGACCAGGCTGGAGAAGGTGATGGCTCCGGAGTGAGGCGCGTAGATGGTGGTGTTCTGCCGGTTGGCTTCGAAACGCAGGCGGATATCCTGAATGTCGCGGTCCAGCTGCGTCTGTGTTTCACGGCGCTGTACATTCAGTTCGCTCTGGTTGCCGCGCAGGGTCGCCAGCTCGCCCTGAAGGGAGTGTCGGCGCCCCTCGCTTTGAGCGACTTCCGCGGCGCTCTGGTTGGCCTGCAGGCGTGCCTGCTCGACCCGATCAGCTGTTACGTAGCTGGCCATGTCTTCGAGGCGTCGCTGCGTTCTGCGGGCGTCCGCGGCAATTTGCCGACCTCTGGACTGCTGTTGGGTGAGCGCTTGCAGTTCCAGTTCGCGGGCGCTGATTGTGAGCTCAAGGGCCTGGAGGCGAGCATCAAGGGCCGCCAGGCGATCATCATGCTGGGCTCTGACCGTGGCGATCTGCTGATCGCGCATCGCCTCGTCGAATCGTGGCTTGGGCGTGCCGTCGCTCGACAGGGTGAGGTCGCGGGCGAGCTGGAATAGTGGCTGCCCCTGCTGCACTTGCAGCCCGGAAACGACGTCTACCGCCGTCACCAGCCCGGTGAGGCCTCTGATCTTGAATTCGGACGGCGAGATGATCTCGAAGGGGACGTCGCGCTTGAGTTCGATTTCCTGGATGAATGCGTAGACGACGGTCAACGCTACGACTGTCGATGTGAAATAGGTGATCCAGCGCCAGGAAATGTCGGTGAAGCGCGGCAGCTTTTCTACTGGAGTGCTCAAACTGTTGACCTGCTGCGCAAGGCCTCGGCCAGAAGGGGCCAATGGGGTGGCGAGCGATTTATCGGTAGTGGGAAAGGGCGCGCTGCCCGGCACAGGATGCCGGGCAGCGCTTTACGGCCTGAAGGAATGGATGGACGTTCCGACCTAAGCCGAACGGCATGCCAGTCCGTATTGGGTCGTTCAGGTCAATTACGGGGCAACGCCGCCGCCACCGCCGTTCGGGTTGGGGCAAGGAGCAGGGGCCGGAGCCGGTTTCTTCTTCTTGCAGCAACCGCCGGCCAGTTCGGATTTGACCAGTTGTTCGCGCTCGATCTTTTTCATGATTGATTCTCGGAAATTAAAGATTTGATGTTGATGTCGATGGGTACCAACGGTGGTGAATTCCTTCTCTTCTACTTGCTGTTTCTTCCATGAAATTGGGTGAAGCACAGGGAACTTCCCGTCTCTGTCAGGAAAACTTGTGGACAACTAAAGTTGGAAGTTTGTGCTGGAAAGTGAGCGCGCCGAGGAATATGGATGGGACGCAATAAATTGGAAGTTCCGTGTTTGGCGATGGGGTTGGCAGGCGCCGTTTAAATAGGATTTCAACCAGCTGGCTGGTGACCGCTTGACAGGGTAAGGACACAAACGCCGTGCGGTTGCCAGATTATTTTTATCTGCGGTGGGCCAGACAATGGGACCAGGTTTCCCTACGCTGTAGGAAAAATCAGAATTGCGTACGGGGTATTGGACGGTTCGATGCGTTGCGTCGCGTTTTTTACGCTGTGTCAGATGTCTGTTTCTTACTGGCGGCGACTATCTCCCGCCCCTTGGGGCGGCCCTGCGGCACATGCGCCGTCGGAGCGACACGTTGGTCAATGCGGGGAGATGCAGGAAGCACATGAGTGAGTTGGCTTGTAACTTGTACAGCCTGATGCGAGAGGAAAGAAAAACGAATCGGCAAATAGCCCGATGTTGCGTTGCGCAACGGGTAGGTCCCTGGGCGGAGTGGTAGTCTCCGCCCAGGACACGGGCTCGCGGCGTTGCTGCTGGCGTTAGTAGTCGTAACCCAGGTTCGGCGACAGCCAGCGCTCGCTGGTGCTGATTTCCTGATCCTTGCGCGCGCTGTAGCGTTCGATCTGGTCCTTGTCGACCTTGCCCACGGCGAAGTATTGCGCCTGCGGGTGGGCGAAGTACCAGCCGCTGACGGCGGCGGCGGGGAACATGGCGTAGTGCTCGGTCAGGGTCACGCCAGAGACGCCCTTCGGGTCGAGCAGCTTGAACAGCGTCCCTTTCTCGGTGTGGTCCGGGCAGGCCGGGTAGCCGGGTGCCGGGCGGATACCGACGTACTGCTCCTTGATCAGCGCCTCGTTGTCCAGGTGTTCCTCGGGCTGGTAGCCCCAGTATTCCTTGCGCACGCGCTCGTGCAGCCATTCGGCGCAGGCTTCGGCGAGGCGGTCGGCGAGGGCCTTGACCATGATCGCGCTGTAGTCGTCGCCCTTGGCCTCGTAGGCCTTTGCCACTTCCTCGGCGCCGATGCCGGCGGTGGTGATGAAGCCGCCGACATAGTCCTTGAGGCCGCTGTCCTTCGGCGCGACGAAGTCGGCCAGGCTGAAGTTCGGCTTGCCGTCGGGCTTGATGGTCTGCTGGCGCAGGTGGTGCAGGGTGGCCAGCTTGTGGCCGTCGTCGCCGTAGACTTCCAGGTCGTCGTGCTGCACCTGGTTGGCCGGCCAGAAGCCGAAGACGGCCTTGGCGCGAATGAGCTTTTCGTCGATCAGCTTCTTCAGCATCGCCTGGGCGTCGTTGAACAGGCTGGTGGCCGCTTCGCCCACGACTTCGTCGGTGAGGATGCGCGGGTACTTGCCGGCCAGGTCCCAGGAGATGAAGAACGGCGTCCAGTCGATGTACGTGGCCAGCACGTTGAGGTCGATGTCATCCAGCACTTTCACGCCGGTGAAGCTCGGCACTGGCGGCTGGTAGCCGGCCCAGTCGAACTTCGGTTTGGCGGCGACGGCCTGCTCGTAGGTGAGGCGCTCGGTACGCGCGCTGCGGTTGGCGGTGCGCTCGCGGACTTCCGCGTACTCCTCGCGCAGCTTGCGGGCGTACTCGGGCTTCAGTTCCTTGGACAGCAGGGTGGTCGCCACGCCCACCGCGCGGGAGGCGTCGGTGACGTAGACCACCGCGTCGTTGCTGTACTGCGGGTCGATCTTCACCGCGGTGTGCGCCTTGGAGGTGGTGGCGCCGCCGATCAGCAACGGCAGGCTGAAGTTCTGCCGCTGCATTTCCTTGGCGACGTGGACCATCTCGTCCAGCGACGGGGTGATCAGGCCGGACAGGCCGATGATGTCGCACTTCTGCTCGCGCGCGGTCTGCAGGATCTTCTCCGCCGGGACCATCACGCCCAGGTCGACGATGTCGTAGCCGTTGCAGCCAAGCACCACGCCGACGATGTTCTTGCCGATGTCGTGCACGTCGCCTTTCACCGTGGCCATGAGGATCTTGCCCTTGGCCTCGGGCTTGTCGCCTTTCTCCGCTTCGATGAAGGGGATCAGGTGGGCAACCGCCTGCTTCATCACGCGGGCGGACTTCACCACCTGCGGGAGGAACATCTTGCCGGCGCCGAACAGGTCGCCGACCACGTTCATGCCGGACATCAGCGGACCCTCGATGACCTCGATGGGGCGCGCGCACTTCTGCCGGCATTCCTCGGTGTCTTCGACGATGAAGGTGGTGATGCCCTTGACCAGCGCGTGCTCCAGGCGCTTCTCGACGCTGTGGCTGCGCCACTCTTCGTCTTCTACTTCCTTGACCGCGCCGCCGCCCTTGTAGTTGTCGGCGATGGCCAGCAGTGCCTCGGTGGCGTCCGGGCTACGGTTGAGCACCACGTCCTCGACCTTGTCGCGCAATTCCTGCGGGATCTCGTCGTAGATCTCCAGTTGGCCGGCGTTGACGATGCCCATGGTCAGGCCGTTCTGGATGGCGTAGTAGAGGAATACCGAGTGGATCGCCTCGCGCACCGGGTTGTTGCCACGGAACGAGAACGACACGTTGGACACCCCGCCCGAGGTCAGCGCATAGGGCAGGTTGTCACGGATGTAGGCGCAGGCCTCGATGAAGTCGACCGCGTAGTTGTTGTGTTCCTCGATGCCGGTGGCGACCGCGAAGATGTTCGGGTCGAAGATGATGTCTTCCGGCGGGAAGCCCACTTCGTTGACCAGGATGTCGTAGGAGCGCTGGCAGATTTCTTCCTTGCGCGCCTGGGTGTCGGCCTGGCCGGCTTCGTCGAAGGCCATCACCACCACGGCGGCGCCATAGCGCTTGCACAGGCGGGCGTGGTGCTTGAACTGCTCGACGCCTTCCTTCATGGAGATGGAGTTGACGATGCCCTTGCCCTGGATGCATTTGAGGCCCGCCTCGATCACTTCCCACTTGGAGGAGTCGATCATGATCGGCACGCGGGAGATGTCCGGCTCGGAGGCGATCAGGTTGAGGAAGCGGACCATGGCTGCCTTCGAGTCCAGCATGCCCTCGTCCATGTTGATGTCGATCACCTGGGCGCCGGCTTCCACCTGCTGCTGCGCGACTTCCAGCGCTTCGGCGTAGTTCTCCTCGCGGATCAGCCGGGCGAACTTGGCCGAGCCGGTGATGTTGGTGCGCTCGCCGACGTTCACGAACAGCGAGTTGCGGTCGATGGTGAACGGCTCCAGGCCCGACAGCCGGCAGGCGCGGGGGATATCCGGAATCGCCCGCGGGGCGTACTTGGCCACGGCCTTGGCGATGGCCTCGATGTGCGCCGGCGTGGTGCCGCAGCAACCGCCGATGATGTTGAGGAAGCCCGAGGCGGCGAACTCTTCCACCACCACCGCCATTTCCGCCGGCGTCTCGTCGTATTCGCCGAAGGCGTTGGGCAGGCCGGCGTTGGGGTGGGCGGAGACGTGGGTCCCGGCCTTGGTCGCCAGCTCTTCCAGGTACGGGCGCAGTTCTTTCGCACCGAGGGCGCAGTTCAGGCCGACGGAGATCGGGTTGGCGTGGCGCACCGAGTTCCAGAAGGCCTCGGTGGTCTGCCCCGACAGGGTGCGGCCGGAGGCGTCGGTGATGGTGCCGGAGATCATGATCGGCAGCTCGACGCCCAGTTCCTCATAGACGCCCTGCACGGCGAAGATCGCCGCCTTGGCGTTGAGGGTATCGAAGATGGTCTCGATCAGGATCAGGTCCGCGCCGCCCTCGATCAGGCCGCGGGTCGATTCGCTGTAGTTCTCCACCAGTTCGTCGAAGGTGACGTTGCGGAAACCGGGATCGTTGACGTCCGGGGAGATCGAGCAGGTGCGGCTGGTCGGGCCGAGGACGCCGGCGACGAAGCGCGGGCGGTCCGGGGTCTCGGCGGTCTTGGCGTCGGCCACTTCACGGGCCAGGCGCGCGCCCTCGACGTTCATCTCGTAGGCCAGTTCCTGCATGTCGTAGTCCGCCTGGGACACGCGGGTGGCGTTGAAGGTGTTGGTCTCGAGGATGTCGGCACCGGCGTCCAGGTAGGCCTTCTCGATGGCCTGGATGACGTCTGGGCGGCTGAGCAGCAGCAGGTCGTTGTTGCCCTTCACGTCGCTCGGCCAGTCGGCGAAGCGCGCGCCTCGGTAGTCCTCTTCCTGCAGCTTGTAGCTCTGGATCATGGTGCCCATGCCGCCGTCGAGGATCAGGATGCGCTCCTTGAGGGCTTGCTGGAGGGCTTGCAGGCGTGCGGCACGGTCGATCATGGGAATACCTGGAAAAGGGCGTGACGAAAGGTCGCTGATGATAACAAAGCTGCAGGAAATTTGACCGGGCGCGGTTTTACATGAAAATTCCTCATGTTCCATCTTTGGTTGGAGCGCATTGCAGCGCCACTCCCGCTAGAATCCGCTCCTTCCTGATGTCCGGAGTCCTTCATGTCCCTGCGAGCCCGTTTCACGTTGCTCATCGCATCCCTGGCGTTTTCGGCGCAGGCTCTGGCGGGAGGGCTGTCCTACAGCAAGGACATCCAGCCGATCTTCACCGAGAAATGCGTCGCCTGCCACGCCTGCTACGACTCGCCGTGCCAGCTCAACCTGACCGCCGCCGAGGGTGCGCAGCGCGGGGCGAACAGATTGCCGGTCTACGACGGTGGACGCACCCGGGCGCAGGACCCGACCCGTCTGTTCCTCGACGCCCACGGCGCGGACGCCTGGCGGCGCAAGGACTTCTGGTCGGTACTCGATGGCCGCGGCAGCCAGGCAGCGCTGATGGCGCGGATGATCGACCTGGGGCATGAGCATCCGCTGGTGCCCAACGCGAAGATTCCCGATGGGCTGGACCTGTCGATCTACCGCACGAACCAGTGCCCGGCGCCCGACGACATCGACGACTTCGTCGCCAGGAACCCCCGCAGTGGCATGCCGTTCGCGGTCACCGGCCTGAGCGACCGGCAGCTCAAGACCATCAAGAGCTGGCTGGCGCAGGGCGCGCCGGTGGACGAGCAGGCCTGGCAGCCAGGTGCCGGCGAGGCGGCGCAGATCGCCGACTGGGAGGCTTTCCTCAACCAGCCCGGTGCGCGCCAGAGCCTGGTGCAGCGCTGGATCTACGAACACCTGTACCTCGCCCACCTGTACTTCACCGAGCGCGGCGAGCCGGGGCATTTCTTCCAGCTGGTGCGTTCGCGCACGCCCAGCGGCCAACCCATCGACCCGATTGCCACGCGCCGCCCCAACGACGACCCGGGCAATACCTTCTACTACCGCCTGTGGCCCATCCAGGGCGTGATCGTGCACAAGACGCACATCACCTATCCGCTCAACGAGGCCCGCCTCAAGCGCGATCAGGAGCTGTTCTACGGCACCGCCTGGGATACCGACAAGGTCCCCGGATATGGCCTGCAGCACCGTGCCAACCCCTTCGAAACCTTCGAGGCCATTCCCGCGCGGGCGCGCTACCAGTTCATGCTGGACAACGCCGAGTACTTCGTCCGCACCTTCATCCGCGGGCCGGTGTGTCGTGGGCAGATCGCCACCGACGTGATCCGCGACAACTTCTGGGCAGTGTTCCAGGACCCGGACCACGACCTCTACGTCACCGACCCGAAATTCCAGCGCCAGGCCTCGCCGTTGCTGGCGCTGCCGGGACAGATCGACGATATGGGCGCCATGCTGTCCCAGTGGCGTTCCTATCGCGACAAGCGCAATAAATACGAAGAGCTGCGCCAGGACGTCTATGACGACGCGCCGGCGCCGACCTGGGCCGACATCTGGGCCGGCAATGACAACGCGGTGCTGAGCATCTTCCGCCAGTACGACAGCGCCTCGGTGCGCAAGGGCCTGATCGGCGGCGTGCCGCAGACCATCTGGTGGATGGACTATCCGCTGCTGGAGCGCACCTACTACGGGCTGGTGGTGAACTTCGACGTGTTCGGCAATGTCGCCCACCAGGCGCAGACGCGGCTGTACTTCGACCTGATCCGCAACGGCGCCGAGCAGAACTTCCTGCGCCTGATGCCCGTCGGCGCGCGCAGGAAGCTGCTCGACGACTGGTACCAGAGCAGCGGCAAGCTGAAGATGTGGGCCGACTACTACAACAGCGACAGCGACGCACCCACGGGGCTGTTCCTGCCGGAAAAGGGCGCCAAGCTGGCCTTCGCCCGGCAGTTGCTCAAGCACTACGTGGCGCTCAACGCGCGGCCTGATCCGATCAATCTCTGCGAGAACGGCGCCTGCTATCGCAACACCGTCGCCGCGCCGCTGCAGGATGCCGAGCAGGCCTTCAGCCGGCTGGTCAGCCGCCCGGCCGCCGGTTTGCCGGTGATCGACCAGTTCCCTGAGGCCACCATGCTGCGCGTGGAGTTGCCGGACGGCCAGCGCGAGATCTACACCGTGCTGCGCAACCGCGCCCACAGCAACGTCGCCTTCATCATGGGCGAGTCCCTGCGCTATCAGCCGGGGCTGGACACCCTGACCATCTACCCCGGCGTGCTGTCGAGCTATCCGAACTTCATGTTCGACCTGAAGGCCGGCGAGGCGGGCGAGTTCGTCAGTGCGCTGGAGCAGGTGAAGAGCGCCGCGGACTTCGAGAAGGTTGCCGACCGCTGGGGCATCCGCCGCAGCCACCCGCAGTTCTGGTTCTACTTCCACGACCTGGATGCCTACCTGCGCGAAACCGAGCCGGTGGAGGCGGGCGTGCTGGACATGAACCGCTACGAGAACCTTTGAGCCGGGCCCGAACCTGAACCTGTAGGAGCGAGCTTGCTCGCGAACGACCTCGCAGCGGGGTTTGCTTCGCGAGCAAGCTCGCTCCTACAAAAGCGCACTGCCCAGCTGCGAATTATTCCTACTAAATCAGTAGGGCTTTATCCTTCACCCCCGGATGGCGTAAACTTCTCGCCACGTTTGCGAGGAGTTGCCATGAGCGCTATCACCATCACCGAAGCCGCACAGGATTACCTGGCCGAGCTGCTGTCCAAGCAGGACACTCCCGGCATCGGCATTCGCATCTTCATTACCCAGCCGGGCACCCAGTACGCCGAAACCTGCATCGCCTACTGCAAGCCGGGCGAGCAGAAGCCGGAAGACACCCCGGTCGGCCTGAAGGCCTTCACTGCCTACATCGATGCCATCAGCGAGCCGTTCCTGGACGACGCGGTGGTCGACTACGCTACCGACCGCATGGGCGGCCAGCTGACCATCAAGGCGCCCAACGCCAAGGTGCCGATGGTCAACGAGGACAGCCCGATCACCGAGCGCATCAACTACTACCTGCAGACCGAGATCAACCCGGGACTCGCCAGCCACGGCGGCCAGGTGAGCCTGGTGGACGTGGTCGAGGACAACATCGCCGTGCTGCGTTTCGGCGGCGGTTGCCAGGGCTGCGGCGCAGTCGAGATGACTCTGAAGGACGGCGTCGAGAAGACCCTGATCGAGCGCATCCCGGAGCTGAAGGGCGTGCGTGACGTCACCGACCACAGCAATCGCGAGAACGCCTACTACTGAGTGGGCGCGCGAGCAGCGAAAAGGCGACCTTCGGGTCGCCTTTTTTTTAATCGCTGCCTGTCGCGGCGCTGGGCATCGCTGTTCGCCGGTTGTGCGGGATGGTTCGGTGGTGCAGTCCGGCGCGAGGTGGACCAATCGCGGACGGAGTCCGCTCCTACGCGGCGGTCTGCCACGGCGTGCTCCTTGTAGGAGCGAGCTTGCTCGCGAACCGTCGGCAGGGCCGACGCCTCATCTACCGCAGCGTTATTGTCCAGGATTGCTCTTTCTGGAGTTCGCCAGAGGGTCCTTGAGGTGGTTTCGGCGCTGGGTGGTTCGCGAGCAAGCTCGCTCCTACACACAGCGGACCGTGGGTGAATAACGCCGAGGGGTATTATTCGCCAATCGTGGCGGATAACCCGTGCCGGGTTATGCGCCCTACGGCACGGGGCCGGGATCAGCCCTGGCAGCCGGCAGGCTTGAGCACCCGCTGGGTAGAGGCCGGACTGGTCGTCAGTTTCGGCAGCGGCCGGCGAGGGCGCGGCACCAGCTCGCCGCCGCAGTTCGGGCATTTGCCGTGCAGGACGTGTTCGGCGCAGTCGCGGCAGAAGGTGCATTCGAAGCTGCAGATGCGCGCATCGGCGCTGTCACCCGGCAGGTCGCGGTCGCAGCATTCGCAGCCGGGGCGGAGTTCGAGCATGGCAATCGTCCTTTGGGTTGTTGTCGTTGTCAGTGCAACTGGCCGAAGCGCTCGGCGTATTCCTGTGGGCTGATAGCCAGGTGCTTGTGGAAGGTGCGCCGCAGGTTCTCCGGATGGCCGAAGCCGCACAGCCGCGACACCGTGCTGATCGACGCCTGGGCGTCCTGCAGCAGTGCGCGCGCCGCTTCCAGGCGGACCCGTTCGACGTAGCGGCCGGGTCCCATGCCCAGTTCGCTGATGAACACCCGCGACAGGGTGCGCGGGCTCATGCAGGCCTGCTCGGCCAGGGCCTCCAGCGAAAGATCGTTGCCCAGGTGCGCCGGGATCCATTCCAGCAGCGCGGCCAGGCGCGGCGTGCGGGTCGGCTCGGGGGTGAGCCAGTGGCTGAACTGCGCCTGTCCGCCAGGGCGTTTCAGGAACATCACCAACCGCCGCGCCACCGCCAGGGCGAGTGCGCGGCCGAGGTCGGCTTCCACCAGTGCCAGGGCGAGGTCGATGCCGGCGGTGACGCCTGCGGAGGTAAAGACATGATCGTCGCCGTCCCGGCGCTGCGGATCGTAGGTGTGCAGGCGGTCGCCCTGGACGAGCACTTCGGGGAAGCCGGCGCACAACTCATCCACATCGGCCCAGTGGGTGGTGGCCGGGCGGCCATCGAGCACGCCGGCAGCGGCGAGGATCAGCGCACCGGAACACACCGAGCCGAGCCGGCGCACCTGGGGTTCGGCGGCTGCCAGCCAGTGCAGCAGGTCGCTGTTCTGGCATTGCGTCGGCACGCCCAGCCCGCCCGGCACCAGCAGGGTATCCAGGCTCGCGGGCTCGACTTCCCGCCAAGCTAGGTCGGCGCAGATGCGGATGCCGGCCGAGGTGGCCACCGGTCCTGCCTGTTCGCCCAGCACCAGCAGCTCGTAGAGTGGCGCCAGGCCCTGGCGCTGACGCTCGACGTTGGCGGAGGCGAACACCTGCAGCGGCCCTGTGATGTCCAGGCTCATGACTTCCGGGTAGAGCAGGCAGGCGATGCGGCGCGGCGATTCCATGGCAGGACTCGTTCATTGGATGCAACCAGTGTGGCGATGACCGACGCTGGCGGCAACGTCAGCCACCCCACGAATCTTGCCAGGTCAACGGCCGCGCGCCGTCAAACCTTCAGTACACCGCGAAAGCCCCGCGCGGCGTAATACGACTGCACGCCGTTGTGGTAGGTGAAGACCCGACCGTAGCGGCGGTCGCCGAACAGCGCGCCGTCCAGCTTGCGCATGGAGCCGGGGGTACGCAGCCAGCTGGAGGTCTTCTGGTCGAAGTTGCCCAGCTCCTGCAACTGACGGTACTGCGCCTCGTCCAGCAGCTCGATGCCGATCTGCGCGGCCAGCTCGGTGGCGCAGCCGGCGGGCTTGTCCTTCTTGCGCGCGTCCAGCGCCTCGCGGTCGTAGCAGAGGCTGCGGCGTCCGGCCGGGGTCTCGGCGCAGCAGTCGAAGAACAGGATGGCGCCGCTGGCGCTTTCGCGGCCGACCACATCGGGCTCGCCGCCGGTGGCTTCCATCTGCTCCAGGGCCTTGAGCTTGGCCGGGGCGTCTTTCAGGCGCGCCTCAACGTCCGTCCAGTCGATGCCCTTGTGGCGCTCGGGGTGCTGCTCGAAGCGGGCCTGCAGGGTCGCCAGCAGGGCGTCGTGCTGTTTTGCATTCATCTTGCTTACTCTCGGCAGGGGTAAAGGCAGAGAGTAAAGCAGGATTCGTGCGGCCCGCCGCTCAGCCGGCGTCCGTCCAGCGTTCGCGCACGGCCAGGATGTCGGGCAGGCAACCGAGGAACAGCTCCACCAACTGGGGGTCGAACTGGCTGCCTTTCTCCCGGCGCAGCAGCTCCACCGCATCCTCGATGCTCCACGCCGGTTTGTAAGGGCGCACGCTGGTCAGCGCGTCGAACACGTCGGCGATGGCGACGATGCGGCCCTCGGGCGGTATCTCTTCGCCGCGCAGGCCGTTGGGATAGCCGGTGCCGTCCCAGCGTTCGTGGTGGGTGAGGGCGATGCTGCGGGCCAGCCGCAGCAGGTTGGAATCGTGCTCGCCGATGATCCCCGCGCCGATCTCCGGGTGCTGGCGCATCACCTGCCATTCGCGCTCGTCGAGCCGCCCGGGCTTCTGCAGGATGGCGTCGGGAATGCCGATCTTGCCCACGTCGTGCATGGGCGCGGCGTTGAGCAGGTCGTCGGCGGCCTTTTCCGAGTAGCCGGCGGCGCGCGCCAGGATGTGCGCGTAGTGACTCATGCGGATGACGTGCAGGCCGGTCTCGTTGTCCTTGTACTCGGACGCCTTGCCCAGGCGCTGGACGATCTGCAGGCGCGTTTCGCGCAGCTCCTCCACCCGCACCAGCGACAGGTGCGTACGCACCCGAGCCTTGACGATGGGCGGGCTGACCGGCTTGGTGATGTAGTCCACCGCGCCGACCTCGAAGCCCTTGGCCTCGTCCGGCACATCGGCCAGGGCGGTGACGAAGATCACCGGGATGGCGCCGGTGGCCTGCTCGGCCTTGAGTCGCTGGCAGACCTCGAAGCCGGTCATGCCGGGCATCATCACGTCCAGCAGGACCAGGTCGGGGCGCTCGCGGTTGGCCAGTTCCAGTGCCTTGTCGCCGTCCTTGGCGAACAGCAGGCGGTAGTCGTCCTGCAGGATGTGCCGCAGGACCTGGAGGTTGCTGGCTTCGTCGTCCACCAGCAGCAGGCAGGGCCGATGATCTTGGGCGGTGGCGGTCATGCTGGCTCCAGGCGGGTGCCGAGGGTGCGGACCCATTTCAAGGCTTGTTCGAAGTCGAAATCGTCGATGGCGAAGCGCAGCGCCTCGAAGGCCTCGCGGTGCTCGCCGTGGGCGATGCCCAGGCGCAGGCGCTCCAGTGCCTGGTCATCGAGGCCGCCTCGGGAAAGGGCCAGCTGCAGGGCTTGCAGCGCATCGCGCAGGTCCTGCGAGGCGACTTCGCCGACGACTTCGCTGACCGCTTCCGGCACCAGCGGTACTGATTCGCGGACGGTGGTGAATTCGGCGCGGACCCGTTCCAACGCGGTACCCAGCTGTTCAGCCGTGCCATGGTCGGCGGCGCCTTCCAGCGCACCGATGGCGCCGGCCAGGCGCGGCAGGGCAAGGTTGGCGGCGGCGCCATCG
>NZ_JBGLYK010000069.1:0-24532 GCF_047304025.1 Pseudomonas sp. Pseusp97
CCCGCCCGCTTTTGTCCGCCCCCTGCCGCCCCCCCACCCCCCCCCCCCCCCACCCCCGGGCCCCCCCCTTCCCCCCCAACGCCCGCTCCTACAGGTTGAGCCTCAGGCCTTGATGCGCGACTTGAACAGCTCCTGATGCTCGCGGCACTGCTGCGCCGAGAGCAGGAAAACGCCGTGGCCGCCGTATTCGAAGTCGAGCCAGGTGAAGTCCACTTCCGGGTAAAGCGCTGCCACGTGCACCTGACTGTTGCCCACTTCAACCACCAGCGTGCCGCGCTCGGTCAGGTGATCCGCGGCCTCGGCCAGCATGCGCCGCACCAGGTCCAGGCCATCGTTGCCGCAGGCCAGGCCCAGTTCCGGTTCGTGGTGGTATTCGGCGGGCATGTCGGCGAAATCTTCGGCGTCGACATAGGGCGGGTTCGACACGATCAGGTCGAAACGCTGCCCCGGCAGTCCTTGGAAACCATCGCCCTGCACGGTGTAGACGCGCTCGCCGAGCTCGTGGCGCTCGATATTGATGTTGGCCACTTCCAGGGCATCGAACGACAGGTCGCCCAGCACCACCTCAGCGCCCGGGAAGGCACTGGCACAGGCGATGCCGATGCAGCCCGAGCCGGTGCACAGGTCGAGGATTCGCGCAGGATCAGCCGCCAGCCAAGGCTCGAAGCGGCGCTCGATCAGCTCGGCGATGGGCGAACGCGGCACCAGCACACGCTCGTCCACCACGAAGGGCATGCCGCAGAACCAGGCTTCGCCCAGCAGGTAGGCGGTGGGCACGCGCTCCTCGATGCGCCGGCGCAGCAGGTGCATCAGGTATTCGCGCTCCTCGTCCTCGAGGCGGCAGTCCAGGTAGGCATCGGCCATTTCCCAGGGCAGGTGCAACGCGCCCAGCACCAGCTGGCGGGCTTCGTCCCAGGCGTTGTCGGTACCGTGGCCAAAGAACAGTTCCTCGGCGTGGAAGCGGCTGACGGCCCAGCGGATGTGGTCACGCAGGGTCAGCAAACGGGATTGGGTCACGGCAGCAGTCCTCGCAGCTCGCAAAAAGGGGCGCATTCTAGCGGAACGCGGGGGCTCTGGGGCGCCTCCGGGCAGTTCCGGGCAAGAATGCCAATACCACTTTGGCGCGAGTTCGCAAAGATTCACAGCAGACGCGTTACGGCCCACAATGAGTGAACATGCATTTACAGGAGTCCAGACATGTCCCATCCGCTCAGCATGCTGCAGATCAGTGGGCGCGGATATCCGCCGGCCACCCTGCGCCAGAGCACTCTGTTGATCATCGACGCCCAGGAGGAGTACCGCAGCGGCGTGCTCGCGCTGCCTGACCTGGACGCCGCGGTGGCGCAGATTCGCCTGCTGCTGGAGACGGCCCGGAACATGGGCACTCCCATCGTTCACGTGCACCACCTGGGTGTGGTCGGCGGCCTGCTCGACCCGCAGGGCCCGCGCGGCCGCTTCCTGCCCGAACTGGCCCCGCTGCCGGGCGAGGTGGTGGTGGACAAGCGCCTGCCCAACGCCTTCGCCGGCACCGACCTGCATGACCGCCTGCAGGCCAGCGGCCGCCTGGACCTGATCGTCTGCGGGTTCATGACCCACTCCAGCATCAGCACCACGGTGCGCGCCGCCAAGGACTACGGCTACCGCTGCACCCTGGTGGATGCCGCCTGCGCCACCCGCGACATTCCCACCCCCGAAGGAGGCGTGCTCGCCGCCCGCGACCTGCACCGCGCGGAAATCGCCGCCCTGGGCGACAACTTCGCCGCCGTGGTCGCGCAGGCCCAGGCGCTGGTCTGACGCCATTCGTCCCGACGGGCGGCAGCGACAAGCGCCCGGGGTTAGGCTCAGCTTAGGCGCGAAAGCCCGCGAACCCGCTCCCCGGCGGGTTCGCCGCGCTTCCCGACCCTGGGGTTGGAACCCCACCCATCCCCACCGGTCATAGCCTCGTTCAACAGATGAGGAAGTCGGGATGAAGATGACCGAGAAGTTCGACCCACCCAGCCTGCGCCCGAAGCGTCCGGGCCGCTGGCGCTGGCGCTTCGCCGCCGCGATTGCCGCGGTGATCGCCACTTTCGGCATCCTGTCCGCCATGGCCGGCGTCGCCGCCCTTCTCCGTCGCCAGCCCGCCGTGGGCGTGCTGCATATCGAGCCAGGTGCTGGCGCCGTGCTGCTGGTCATCGGCCTGCTGTGCCTGTGGCTGGGCATTACCTTCTGGCGTGCTGCGCGCCGCCGTGCCCGTGGCCGCGAAGGGCTGAGTCTGTCGCCGCGGCTGATGAAGCGCCGCAACTGATTTCCTGGGCGAATTTCCGTAGGACCGACACGATCCGTTAGACTGCGCGGCTCTTCGAGGAGGTGCGCATGCAAGACGACGATTTTTCCCAATTCGCCCGCGAGATGCGCGGCGTCAAGCGCATCACCGTGGACCAGGCCGACACCGGCAAACCCAAGGCCGACCGCAAGCAGCTCAAGGAGCTGCGGCAGAACGCGACCGTGCGTACCGAGAACATCCGGGTGGACGGCCTGTCCGACCAGTTCGTCATCGACGTCGGCCCGGAGGACGAACTCTACTGGGCCCGCGACGGTGTCCAAGAAGGCCAGATGCGCAAGCTCAAGGCCGGCCAGATCGCCTTCGAAGGCAGCCTCGACCTGCACGGCATGAAGATCGAGACCGCCCGCGAAACCCTCTGGGACTTCATCGCCGAAGCCACCCGCTTCGAGGTCCGCTGCGTCCGCGTCACCCATGGCAAGGCTGCGCGCGTCGACGGCCGCAGCCCGATGGTGAAGAGCCACGTGAACACCTGGCTGCGCCAACACCCCCAGGTGCTCGGTTTCGCCTCCTGCCTGCCGCGCCACGGCGGCACCGGGGCGATCTACGTGATGCTGCGGCGCACCATGCTCGAAGGCCGCGACGAATAATCAGGCCGGGAAACGCGCGCCGTAGCTTTCCCGCTGCACCTTCAGGCCGTTCACCACGAACGACACCGAGTGGTAGAAACCCACCACCATCAGGCATTCGATCAGCTGCTCGGCGCTGAAATGCTCGCTCAGACGCACCCAGAGCTCGTCATCCACGGTCGAGCTGTCGTGCAGGTTGTCCGCCAGCGCCAGCAGAGCCTGCTGCGCAGGACTCCACAACGCGGCGTCGGGTATCGCGCGGCAGGTGTCGACCAGTTGTTCGTCATTGAAGCCGGTCTTGCCGGTATAGAACGCCACATGCACGCCCCACTCGTATTCCGCACCGCAGCGCGCGGTGGTCCGCAGGATCAGCAGCTCACGGTCCTCCAGGGCAATGCTGCCGCGGTCCAGCAAGCCACCGGCGAAGAAGCGCTGCAGCACCCGCGGGTTGTGCGCCAGCGTCCGGAACAGCTTCAGCGGCTCGACTCCCGGCGGCATGATCCGCGTGAAGGCAGCCTGCATGTCTTCGGGAAACGGCGGTTGCAACGGTTCGATACGCGGCAGTGTCATGATGCGCCTCCGGCTGCTATCAATTAAGTAGCACTCAAGCTAGACCGCTACTGAAAAAGTAGCAAGGAGAAACGATGACGCTTCCCTTCCCCGGCAACCCCGTACGCGGCTCCGACAGTGGCCGGCCGATCATGGCGCTGCTCGACCTCCTCGGCCGCCGCTGGAGCCTGCGCATACTCTGGGAATTGCACCAGGGGCCGGCGAGTTTTCGCGAGCTGCAGGCGCGCTGCGAAGGCCTCTCGCCCTCGGTGCTCAATACCCGTCTGGGCGAACTGCGGGAGGCGCAACTGGTGGAAAACGGCGCGGATGGCTACCAGCTTTCCGAGCCGGGCCGGGAGCTGGCGCTGCATTGCCTGCCGCTGGCGCAATGGGCCGAGGGCTGGGCGCAGCAGCTGGCGACAAACCAGCAGCCATAACGCGCCAGCCGGCAGCAGGCGCTTGCCAGAGGGGGCCGCGCGCCCTACCCTGCGCCACGGTTCTTATTTTTGTCATTGCCACAGGTAGATCATGTCCCTGGAACAAAACTACTCCGCGATCCTCAGCCAGCTCGGGGAGGACGTCACCCGCGAAGGCCTGGTCGACACGCCCAAGCGTGCCGCCAAGGCCATGCAGTACCTTTGCCGCGGCTACCAGCAGACGCTGGAGGAGATCGTCAACGGCGCCCTGTTCAGCTCCGACAACAGCGAAATGGTGCTGGTCAAGGACATCGAGCTCTACTCGCTGTGCGAACACCACCTGCTGCCCTTCATCGGCAAGGCCCACGTCGCCTATATCCCCAAGGGCAAGGTGCTGGGCCTGTCCAAGGTCGCGCGCATCGTCGACATGTACGCCCGCCGCCTGCAGATCCAGGAAAACATGTCGCGGCAGATCGCCGAGGCCGTGCAGCAGGTCACCGGCGCCCTGGGCGTGGCCGTGGTGATCGAAGCCAAGCACATGTGCATGATGATGCGCGGCGTGGAGAAGCAGAACTCGTCCATGGTCACCTCGGTGATGCTCGGCGAGTTCCGCGAGAACGCCGCCACCCGCAGCGAGTTCCTCAGCCTGATCCGCTGATCGCGAACCGCCGCCATGAAAAAACCGGCCCGCAGGCCGGTTTTTTTGTGCCTGGAGAATCTGCCGATCAGCGGGTGTAGTAACCCACCGCCACCAGGTAGTGGCCGGCCTTGCGCAGGAAGGCGTGCTTGTTCTCCACCTTGCTGGTCACCGGGTTGCGCCACTGGTACTCGAACTCCGCCTCGCCCTTGGACTTCACCAGTTCCAGCATCGCGTGGCCGACCGGATTGCCGCCCGGGTCCTTCAGCGAGTCGAAATCGGTGCCCACCATGCGCGTGTTGAAGCCGTGGGCGACGAACTTCGAAGTGTCCAGGTCGACCGCGAAGACATAGAGGTCATCCTCGATGAAGGCCTTGTCCAGCGCGTTGATCTTCCTGAAGGTGCCTTGCGGGTCGGCCTCGACGGCCTTGACTGCCTTGTCCAGCATGGCCGCCGCCTGCTGCGCGGAAGCGCGGGGGATGTAGTAGCCCACGGCGAGGAAGCGCTCGCCGACACGCTGGTAATAGACGTGCTTGCGCTCGACCTTGCCGTCCGCCCAGTTCTTCCAGCGGTAGTCGGCCTGCTGCACCTTGCCGGTTTCCGGTGACTTCAGCGCCTTGGCGAACTGCTCCCTGAGCGACGGATCGAGAGTCGACGACACGTCGCGGTCGATCAGCACCACCGAGGGCCCGCCGCTGGCGAGCATGGTGCCCTTGCTGTCCACCACGAAGACGTAAAGGTCGCCGTCGACGAACTCGCCCTGGCGGCTGAACGCGGCGAAGGCCTTGTCGCCGTCCTGCTTGTAGGCCGCCACTGCCTTGGACAGCAGCGCCTTGGCGCGCTGGTCGTCGGAGTTCGACGAGGCGGCCGGCTGAGCAGCGAACAGCGAAAAGGACGACAGGAACGAAAGCAGCAGCAGTGATTTCAACAGCGTCTTCATGCGCGAATACCCCCAGGCATTGCTTTTAGTTGTGCAAGGAGCATAGCCAGCCGGGGGCGTTTCGCGTCGGCATTCACAGCCCAGACAAGGGGCGATTCAGCCGAAGAATCGCTTCATCGAGCGCGACAGCCAGCCGCCATGGCTCTGGTCGCGGGTGAGTTCATGCATGGTGGCCTTGACGGCCTCGACGTAGTTGGCGTCGTCATTGCGGATATGGTTGAACAGCCAACGGCCGAGCAGGCCCTTGAGCTCCTCGGCGACGTCCTCGCCGGCATCGAAGCGCGTGCGGTAGTCGGAAACGCGCTTGATGAAGAGTTCATGGACCTTCTTGTGCGCGCGGGTGAACTGGTAGCCGGAGTCTTCCAGCAGGGTCTCCTCGAAGGCGAAGTGCGAGATGGTGTAGTCGACCAGTTCCTCGATCACGCCGCCGAGCATGGCCCGGTCGTGATGGGCCTGGGCCTCGTGCAGCTGGTTGATCATTTCGACGATGCGCTTGTGCTGTGCGTCGATCACTCCGATCCCGGTATCGAGATCCGCCTGCCAGACCAGATAGGCCATCTTTCCCTCTCCATGCCGGGCGACGACACTGCCTGCCGCTCGCGCCCGGCCACATCGGTACATCCCGCATGGCAGCGCGTCCAGATTAGGGATGGCGACAAAACGCCGCCATGATGCCGGTCAACCCCCAAGCCACGAAATCCGCGGTTTAGAGCGGTTCTTTCGGATTTGTCTGATAGCATTTTGCCGGTTTTCTTTCCCGACTATCGGATGAACCTGTAGGAGCGAGCTTGCTCGCGAATCGCCCAAGATCCGGTGTTGCCGGAAGCCTGTTCGCGAGCAAGCTCGCTCCTACCAAGAGCACCGGGCGACACAACGAAAAACGCCGCTTCCAGGGAAGCGGCGTTTTCAAGGGCAAGACGCAGGCTAGTCCTGCATCCCCACATGCCGCGGGTGATCCGCCACCCGCGCCAGCCACGCATTGATCGCCGGGAAGTTCGACAGGTCGAAGCCGCCCTGGTGAGCCACATGGGTGTACGCATACAGGGTGATATCGGCGATGGAGTAGGTGTCGCCCACCAGGTAGGGCGTCTGCTCCAGCTGCCTCTCCATCACCTTCAGCGCCTTGTAGCCGCCTTTGTGGCAACGCGTGTATTCCTCGCGGCGCTCCTCGGGCAGGCCCAGGTAGAACTCGATGAAGCGCGCCACCGCCACGTAAGGCTCATGGCTGTACTGCTCGAAGAACTGCCACTGCAGTACCTGGGTGCGCAGGCGCGGCTCGCTGGGCAGCAGCTCGCTGCCATCGGCGAGGAAGTTGAGGATAGCGTTGGATTCCCACAGGCAGGTGCCATCTTCCAGCTTCAGTACCGGCACCTTGCCGTTGGGGTTCATCGCCAGGAACTCGGCGGTCTGCGTCTCGCCCTTGAGGATGTTGATCTCGCGCCACTGGTAAGGCAGGCCGAGCAGGTGCAGGGCCAGCTTGACCTTGTAGCAGTTGCCGGACAGTTGATCGCCGTAAACGGTGTACATGCTCATTTCCTCATTGGGCCTGGGCTTCGCGAATGACCGCGGCCAGGCGACGGAGCCCCTCGCCGGCGCGTTCGGGCGCCACGTGGCTGAAGTTAAGCCGCAAATAGCCGGGATTGGCATCCGGCTCGGTGAAGAAAGGCTCGCCGGGCATGAAGGCCACGTTCTGCGCCAGCGCCGCGTCCAGCAACGTGCGGGTGTCCAGCGGCTGCTTGAGTCGGAGCCAGAAGAACAGCCCGCCCTGCGGCACATTCCACTGGGCCAGCTCGCCGAAATGCTCCTCCAGCTGCGCCTGCATGGCGTCGCGGCGGATGCGGTAGAAATCGCGCAGCTCGGCCAGATGGCCGCGATAGGCCTCGGTGCCGAACCACTGCAACGCCTGCCATTGGCCGACGCGGTTGGTGTGTAGGTCAGCGGACTGCTTCAGGCGCAGCAGGTGCGGGAACAGGTCCGGCGTGGCGATCAGGAAGCCCACGCGCAGGCCCGGCAGCAGCGTCTTGGACACGGTGCCGGTGTAGATCCAGCTGGACTTCTTCAAGCGGCTGACCAACGGGGTCGCAGCCCCCTCATCGAACACCAGCTCGCGGTAGGGTTCGTCCTCGATCAGGGTCACGCCGAACTCGTCGAGCACGGCGGCCACTTCATCGCGGCGCTGCTCGGAATAGCGCACGCCGGACGGATTCTGGAAGGTCGGGATCAGGTAGGCGAAGGCCGGCTTGCTGGTCTCCAGCCGCTGGCGCAGCGCGGCGATGTCCGGGCCTTCGGCGCCCAGCGGCACGGTCAGGCAGTTCGCCCCGAACAGCTGGAAGGCCTGCAGCGCGGCGAGATAGGTCGGCGCTTCGAGCAGCACCTCGGTGCCCGGGTCGATGAACAGCTTGCTGGCCAGGTCCAGGGTCTGCTGCGAGCCGCTGACGATCAGCACCTGGCTCGCCTCGCAGGGCACGCCCAGCGCCCGCGCTTGCGCCGCGATGGCTTCACGCAGTGCCGGCTCCCCTTCGCTCATGCCGTATTGGCCCATGCTCGCCGGCATGGCATCCCAGTTCACCTTCGGCAGCATCGGCTCGGCCGGCAGGCCGCCGGCGAAGGACATCACCTCCGGACGCTGCGCCGCGGCAAGGATTTCACGGATCAGAGAGCTTTTCAGTCGGGCGATGCGTTCGGAGAAGGCCATGGGGGTCACCGGTAGCGGGAGCACGGAAGAATGAGTCAAACTGCTTGACCGAAGCTACGACGCCCGTGATGGATACGTCAATATGCCTGACCTAATAAAAAATGCCCTGCAACTCCAGGCCATGGAAGCCTTCTTCTACAGCTACCGGGCCTTCACCGCGAAACCCGACGAGATGCTGGCGCGCCGCGGCCTGAGCCGGGTGCACCACCGCATCCTGTTCTTCATCGCGCGCAATCCGGGGCTCTCCGTCAGCCAGTTGCTGGCCGCCCTGGGCGTGACCAAGCAGGCGCTGAACCTGCCCTTGCGGCAACTGCTGGAACGCGAACTGATCCGCAGCGAAGCCTGCGACAACGACAAGCGCCGGCGCCTGCTGGAGCTGACGGCCGAAGGTGGCAAGCTGGAAAAGGCCCTGCGCCAGGAACAGGCGCGCCTGCTGCAACGCGCCTTCGACGAGGCCGGAGAGGACGCCGTGCGAGGCTGGCTGGCGGTCAACCAGGCCATCGCCTGGACGCAGGACGAAGATTAGCCGGCGGCGGCTTCCAACTCGCGGGCGGCGCGCAGGAACATCAGCGCCAGCGGCAGCAGGCTGGCCATCGCCAGCGCGGTACCGGGCAGGAACAGCAGGACGCTGAGCAGGCACAGGCCGGAGGTGACCTCCAGCCAGCCCATGACCTTCACGGACGGGTACGGCAGCTCGATCTTCAGCAGGCGGATGCCGTACCACAGGGTGACGATGCCGGTGGGCACGAACAGGCCCATGAAGCCCATCAGCGCGCCATTGAATTCGCCGCTGAGCTGCTCGTCGAAAATCAGGCTGTAGACCTGCATCACCAAGGCAATGGCAATCGACAGCCCGACCGGCCAGGCCAGCCCGCGGGCGCTGAAGCGATCCTCGAGGAAGCTGCGGGTGCGCCACAGCAGGAAGCAGCCGAGCACCGTGCTGAGCACGCCGACCCACAGCTCGTAGCGCTGCCAGGTACTCGACTCCTGTAGCGCAGCGGCAAAGGACAGGACGAACAGCACCAGATTGCACAGCAGCAGCGCCAGGCTCAGCCAGCCGAGCAGGCGCAGGCGGCCGGGGTTCCAGCGCCCGGCGAGGAATGCCCCCGGAGCGCTCTGATCCACCAGCTCGACCTTGGGGGCGGCGTAGGGATTCTGTTCCATGGTGGCGATCTTCCATCAGTCATGCGGCTTTCCCGCACCATACCGGCGCACTCCCGTCCACGCCACTGCCGCTCGCACTGTACGGGCCGTTCGGCGACTGGCTGTTATGGGACAGCTTCGCGGTGGCGGGATTAGTCTGGTTTCACTTGAAATCCTGCGCTGGGGCAAGCCCTCTCCCCCCGCCCTCTCCCTGAAGGGAGAGGGAGCTGTTCGTGCCGGCTGACACTTTTGTTTCAACCTGCGCCATACGTCCTCTCCCTGAAGGGATAGGGCGCTGTCCGTGCCGGCTGACACTTTGGCTTCAACCTGCACCACACGGTCCCCTCTCCCTTCAGGGAGAGGGTTAGGGAGAGGGAAGCCCAGGCACAAAGCTTCAGAAAAACAGTAGTCCCCAGAACAAGACCGGTACCCCGCCATGCCCCTCGAACTCCTCGGCGCCTTCGTGCTGTTCGCCTTCGTCACCTCCATCACTCCCGGCCCCAACAACATGATGTTGCTGGCCTCGGGCGTGAACTTCGGCGTGCGCCGCACCATCCCGCACATGCTCGGCATCAGCATCGGCTTCCTGCTGCTGGTGGTCGCCGTGGGCCTGGGCCTGCACCAGCTGTTCGAGCGCTTCCCGGCCACCTATACCGCGCTGCGCTACGCCGGCGGCGCGTATCTCCTGTACCTGGCATGGAAGATCGCCCGCTCTGGCGCGCCCGAGGCGAAGGGCGAACACAGCGCCAGGCCGATGACTTTCCTCCAGGCTGCCGCCTTCCAGTGGGTCAACCCCAAGGCCTGGGTGATGGCCGTGGGCGCCATCGCCACCTACCTGCCGGCCAACAGCTGGATCGGCAACGTGGTGCTGATCGCCACCCTGTTCGCCGTGGTCAACCTGCCCAGCGTCGGCGTCTGGACCATACTCGGCAGCCTGCTGCGACGCTGGCTGGAAGACCCGCTGCGGCTTCGCCTGTTCAACTTCGGCATGGCGGCGCTGCTGGTCGCCTCGCTCTACCCTCTGCTCACCCGCACCTGATGGAAGTTCGTGCATGACTGACACCACACCCGCCAGCGCGCCGCTGCGCCCGTTGGCAGACTCCTCCCCCGCCGCCATCGTCGCCGGGTTCGTCGCCATGCTCACCGGCTACACCAGCTCGCTGGTGCTGATGTTCCAGGCCGGCCAGGCAGCGGGGCTCAGCACCGCGCAGATTTCCTCGTGGATCTGGGCGCTGTCCATCGGCATGGCCCTGACCACCATCGGCCTGACCCTGCGCTACCGCACGCCTATCGTCATCGCCTGGTCCACCCCCGGCGCCGCGCTGCTGATCAGCAGCCTGCCCGGCGTGCCCTACGGCGAGGCCATCGGTGCGTTCATCGTCTGCGCCGCGCTGATCACGATCTGCGGCGTCACCGGCAGCTTCGAGCGTCTGATGCGCCAGGTACCCGGCTCGCTGGCCTCGGCGCTGCTGGCCGGCGTGCTGTTCCGCATCTGCATCGAGATCTGCAACGCCGCGCAGCAGCAGACGGCACTGGTGGTGGCGATGTTCATCAGCTACCTCATCGCCAAACGCCTGTCGCCGCGCTATGCGGTGTTCGCCGCGCTGCTGGTGGGCGTCGCGCTGGCAGGCTTGCTCGGCCTGCTCAACTTCAGCCACTTCCAGCTGGAGATCGCCCGCCCCGTGTGGACCACGCCAAGCTTCTCGCTGGCCGCCACCATCAGCATCGGCATCCCGCTGTTCATCGTCGCCATGGCCTCGCAGAACATGCCCGGCCTCGCCGTGCTGCGCGCCGACGGCTACCAGGTGCCCGCCTCGCCGCTGATCTCCACCACCGGCATCGCCTCGTTGCTGCTGGCGCCGTTCGGCTCCCACGGGATCAACCTGGCGGCCATCAGCGCGGCCATCTGCACCGGCCCGGAAGCCCACGAAAATCCGCACAAGCGCTACACCGCCGCGCTCTGGTGCGGGCTGTTCTACGGCATCGCCGGCATCTTCGGCGCCACCCTGGCCGCGCTGTTCGCCGCGTTGCCCAAGGCGCTGGTGCTGTCCATCGCCGCGCTGGCCCTGCTCGGCTCGATCACCAACGGCCTGACCAACGCCATGGCCGACGCGCGCCAGCGCGAAGCGGCGATGGTCACCTTCCTGGTCACCGCCTCCGGCTTCACCCTGTTCTCCGTCGGCTCGGCCTTCTGGGGACTGGTGGCCGGCCTGTTGACCCAACTGGTGCTGAACTGGCGCCGCGCACCGTAGAGGCGCAACCCTTCTGCTAGCATGCGGGCGATTGCCCGAACCGGATCGCCCCGCATGCTGCACACCCTGGCCGTCGCCAACTACCGCTCGATCAACTCGCTGGTGCTGCCGCTGGGCCGGCTGAACCTGATCACCGGCGCCAACGGCAGCGGCAAGTCCAACCTTTACCGCGCCCTGCGGCTGCTCGCCGAGACCGCCCAGGGTGGCGTGGTGAACGCACTGGCGCGCGAGGGCGGTCTGGAATCCACCTTCTGGGCCGGCCCGGAAACCCATTCGCGGCGCATGCGCAGCGGCGAAGTGGAAGTCCAGGGCGGCCCGCGCAACGAAGTGAAGCGCCTGCGCCTGGGCTTTGCCGGCGAAGACTTCGGCTACGCCATCGCCCTCGGCCTGCCGCCTCCGCCGGTGGTCAGTGCCTTTGGCCTGGACCCGGAGATCAAGCACGAGAGCATCTGGGCCGGTCCCTGGTACCGCCCCGCCTCGCAACTGGTGGAACGCAACGGCCCGATGCTGCGCGCCCGTGAGGGCCGTACCTGGCAGGTGCTGGAGCAGCACATCCCGACCTTCGACAGCCTGTTCACCCAGATCGGCAGCGGCTCGGACTGCCCCGAAGCCCTGCTGCTGCGCGAGCAGATTCGCGGCTGGCGCTTCTACGACCACTTCCGCACCGATGCCGACGCGCCCGCGCGCCAGCCGCAACTTGGCACCCGTACCCCAGTGCTGCACCACGACGGCCGCGACCTCGCCGCCGCGCTGCAGACCATCCGCGAAATCGGCGACGCAGCCGCGCTGGAAACCGCCATCAGCGACGCCTTCCCCGGCGCCGAACTGCAGATCGACTGCCAGCCCGGCGGGCGCTTCGCCGTTGCGCTCAAGCAATACGGCCTGCTGCGGCCGCTGAGCGCGGCGGAACTCTCCGACGGCACCCTGCGCTACCTGCTGCTGGTCGCCGCCCTGCTCACCCCGCGCCCACCGTCGCTGATGGTGCTCAACGAACCGGAAACCAGCCTGCACCCGGACCTGCTGCCGGCGCTGGGACGCTTGATCATCGCCGCCTCGAAGCACACCCAGGTCTGGGTCGTCTCCCATGCCAGCCGGCTGATCGCAACGCTGGAGGAGCATCCCGAGTGCAACTGCCTGCACCTGGACAAGGAACTGGGCCAGACGCGCATCCGCGACCAGGGCATGTTCGATGCCCCGGCGTGGCATTGGGCGGATTGACCGCCAGGGTCATTGATAGCTGAAGCACGTAGGGCGCATAACCCGGAACGGGTTATCCGCCGATGCCCTGGCGGCGGATAACGCTGACGCGTTAGCCGCCCTACGACTGAGTCCGCTCAGCTGCGACCGGCGTGCGCCTTCTCAGGATGAGTCGGGGGGCGTTCCGCGAGCTTGCGACCCATGCTGTGCCTGTCCGGCATTCGATGGGTATCGCTGCGCTCCACGCCATCCTACTTCGCGTTCATCCTGCGGGACCGCGGCCCGACCGGTAAATCGGGGATTCGCAAGCAAGCTCGCTCCCGCAAGAGCCGGCGGGATGCCGAGGAGGAGGTAGCCGCCTCGCCAACCGTCACGGGAGCGAGCTTGCTTGCGAACCCGGTGCTTCAGGCTTTCAGAACGGCTGGCGAAGCAGCGGCCATGAGCCGTTGCTGCAGCCGCCAGAGGAAAGCGGTTTCATAGGCGACCTGATGGAAATCCCGCCCCTGGTCCAGTCGGCCCACATGCAGCGCCAGCCAGAGGTTGGATTTGTGTCGCTCGGCAAACCACTGCTCGACCCTGGCCACGCCGGCATCGGCAGCCGATTGGCAGTCCATGGACCACTCCAGCACCAGCCCGGGCAAGCCATCGGCTGGCGGTACGTGACAGAAGAAGGCCGCGGCCTTCCTCGTGTTTCTGTTTCTCATCGACCTCTCCTTACTGCCGCCTGACAGCGGCGCGGTACTTCAGCCAAAAGGGCCGCCAGGCGTCCCAATGCACCGGGCGGCCTGCCGCAGATCTCAGGTGCTCGGCAGGGTGGTGAGCACCGAGAGCCGGCAAACGATGCCAATTGGTAGAAGGAATTCCAGAGGGGAAGGTCGGTGGTGCGCGGGGGTAAAAGCGGGGTAATGCATCGTTAAGTTCCTACGTAGTGATGAAAGGAACCCGACTCGCCCAACTTTCCACTGAAGGGTGGCGGGACCGTGCAAGGGTGGAAATACCGGCTACGTAGGGCCCGGCCGGACCGAAGCCCGCCTCGCACGATCCCGCCATAGACAGCACCTGACGGGCACAAAAAAGCGCCAGTCAAACCGCCATGGCGCTACCGCGCCTACGTAGCAAACACCGGGTTTCCACGCCCAGGTCACGACAACCGTCGCGACCCGGAAACCTTACCGGCGGCCCTGCAGGCGCAGCAACGCGGCATGCTACCGGTTCTTCCGATGCCGGTGCAGGACGCTTCCCGAGTACCTTGTCGCATTTGCGTAGGATGGCGAGTCCTGAGCAGACCGGCGTCCGCACGAAGCAATGGCTCGGCAGCCAGCCCTGGCCGCGAGAGCCCAGGCGCAGGGCTACTGATAGGAAAAAGTGTAAGTCGCCACCGCATTCGCCTCCCCAGGCGACACCACCACGTGGGTCTTGATGTAGTTGGCGGTGAAGGGGATATCCAGCACTCCGTTGGGAGAGGCGCCCAAGGACATCTGGTTGGCGGTACCAGCCATGGACGAGTCGGGGCCAAAACGCACAGGGGTGCCGTTGCGGCGTATCTGGATACCCACTCCGCGGGCCTGGCTCGACGCTGGGCTGAGGCTAAGTGTGTCAGAGGTGTTGCCCAGGTTATTGGCGTCCGTCAGGGTCATGTAGACATTCATTCCGGTCGAGCAATTGATCCGCACGTTGAAGCTGGCATTGCCGGCCGTGGTGCCTACCGGGCCGGCAAGTGCCGGTGCGCTGGTCGTCCCCAGGCTGACGTTGAGGTTCACCGAGCCGGCATCCACCGAGCAGGTCTGGGCGGTCACGCTGGTGCTGGTGATCTTGATCGGCGCCCTGGCGCTGGTGGTGCCGGAGCTTTTTTCGGCGACGAAAGCTTCGCCAACCGTGGTGGCAGCCAAGGAACCAGTGCCCATGGGCTCACCGGTGGCGATCAGACGCACGCCGGCGAGAAAGTCCCAGTAGGTGGACCACCCCTTCACAAGGTCCGTTGGGGTGGCAGCGATGGGTTTCAGGCTGGCGCCGTTATCCCGAGCCTGCATGATGAGCCCCACGCCGGGTAGCGATGTGGCGAACAACTCATAGGTGGTACCAGCGTCGACCACTGTCTTGCCGGTGGGTGCGAGAACGACGCGCGCCTGCCCATAAGTGGTGCTGCTGTCACTGGTGGTGCAGCTGTTTTCCATGCGCGTTATGGCGGAGCTGATCCAGTTGGAGAGCGGGGTCCCGAGCACACGATCGCGAGGCGCGACGATGGTTGCAGGCAGGGTAAGGGTGATGCCGGCTGTCGGCGTGCAGGTTACAACGGCGTGAGCGCCCTCCATCCAAAGAAAGTTGGCGGCGGCCAACAGCAAAGGGAGGATTCGGGCAAGCCAGATACGGACGAAGCCAGGTTCATTCATGACAGTTGAGCTCCTGCATCATGAACTTCCTTAGCAGCCGAAGTCGCGAGAAGAGTGAAGCTTCATGCTTGATTGCCATCCTTACGGTTATCGATAAGTCAGGGTGAAGTCGACCACGGTTTCGACCGTACCGGGTGTGGGCGTACCTGTTTTCATATAGGCCGCCTTCAGCGGAACGCTGAATCGGGTCTGGGTGCGATTGAAACCGCTCAGGCTGACCGGCGCATTGAAGCGCACCGGCAGGTCGTTGCCATCGCTGAGTCGAAGGGCCGCTCCCGTACTCGTGGAGGTCGGCAGCAAGGCGATGGCGCCCTTGGCCGGATCAAGGATGGCGGTGCGATTGCTCAGCGTGTATTCGATGGCGGAGAGCGTATCCATGCTCGCGCCGGAACAGTCGATGTCGATACTGAAGGGCGTCAATCCAGCCACGGTGCCAGAGCGCAATGCACTGAGGGAAACGGTGGGCAAGGTGACGGAAACGTTCTGCGTCGTGCAGGAGACACTCTGGAATGAGCCGCCACTGAAAGCTGCGTCGGAACCGAAGCCCGGAGCGGACGCAATACCACTGTAGAACTTGCCGGAGAGCTCCTTGCCCGTCTCGATGCTTCCGGTCTTGACCAGTTCGACCTTGAGCTGGCGCTGATTGAAGCGATTGTTGCTGTCCAGGGTACTGGTGACGTAAGGGGCATACGCGCTCTTGCCGTTATCCGCCGCGGGAACGACCCGCACGCCGACGCCGCCGACATTGGTGGCGTAAACGCTCGGCAGCGCAGTCAACGTGCCGAACATGGCGTAGCTGAAGGTCTGCCCGGCCAGTACATCGCAGTTGGCGTCGTCGATATCCAGCATCCGGGTGGCGAGTACCGTACCGATGCTCGCGTCACGCGGGGCCTTGAGCGAGCCGAAGTTGACGACAGGATGAGTACTGTCGCCCACGTAGGCACGGCGGCAGGCAGCTTCGCTCGGCAGCATCCAGACGCTCATCGCCATAACAAGGCCAAGCAACAGGGCGCAACGCCTCGTGCGCGGGTAAAGCCTCGGACTGTTCATTGGATTCGTCATCACGATGCGCAATCCGCTTCGAGGTTCTTCAACTCGGCCCCCTTCGCCATGCCCGTCAGGCTGTAGCCGATCCGGCAGCTGCGATCGGAATCGCCATCGAGGGGGACCCGCAATGTGCCGCTGTCGTTTTCGACCCGCACGAATATCTGCCCGCCCTGCCCCACCACGCCGACTTCGCGGTTCTGCTCATCGTAGACGCTGGCGCCGAAGGGCAGCGGACTGCCGTCGCGCTGGCGGCTGTGGATCAGCAGCGCGTGGCCGCTGACGGTCTCGTACTTGACCAGCATCACCGAGCCGCTGCGCGGCACGACGTCCTGGACGGTGCTCTTGAGTTCGACATCGTCGGACAGGCCCTTGGGGTCCAGTTCCAGGCTGTTGACGCGGTAGGGAGTGAGGTACGGCACCACGGCCCGGCCCTGGCCATCGAGCTTGAGGTTGCTGGCGCCGCTGACCTGGGCGCCGGCGGCCCCCGGAGCGTCGATGATGGCGATGCTGTCGCCCAGGGTCTGGCCGAAGGTCACGCCACCGGGGTGGGCGACCACCGAGCCGGCGAAACCGGCGGACACCTGGCGGTAGTCGCTGCCCTGGCTGACCGCGCCATTGAGGGTCCCGCTGGAACCGCGGTACTGGGCATTGCCGCCCAGGCTCGCGGCATTGCGGCCATCGGCCGGGCTGTCGTAGGCGCTGGTGACGCCGTAGTTGATCTGTCCTTCCTTGCCGGCGGTGCCGCTCAAGGTGCTTTGCAGGTTACTGGCACCGCTGCTGCTGTGGCCGACGCTGCTGGTGAGGTAGGGGCGATTGCTGCCGGTCTTGCCGATGGGCAGGGAGACGCTGAGCAGCACCTGGTTCTCCGCGTCACCGAAAGCGTCCTGGGTGCGGGAGGCGCTGACCGAGGCACTGCCCCAGTTCCAGCTGTGGTTGTAGCCGGCCTGGAATTGGGTGTCGGAGCCGCTGTCGTTCCAGTAGTTCTGCACCGCGCCGCTGACGAACAGGTAGCCGCGCCCGACATTCTGGCTGACGTTGAGCTCGCTGCGGCTTCGTGCGCGGCGGATGGCGTCCGCGCCGCCTTTCTCGTCGCCATATTCCTGCAGCTGGTCACGGGCGTTCAGCGCATCGTTGAGGCCGAAGTAACCGTCGGTGGAATAGCGATAGGAGGCGACGGTGAAGTGGGTACCGGTGCTCTCCAGGGTCTTGTTGTAGCTGATGCGCACCGAGCGGCCGCTGAAGGCCTGGCCGTCGAGTTCGGTGGAGGATTGTGTCAGGTCGGCACCAAAAGCTCCGTACTCGGTATTGAGCACCCCACCCAGCAGCGCCGAGGCGTAGCCGTCGGAAACCGAGGTGCCGGCATAGGCGGTGACACGGTTGCTGAGGCCGCGCTGGTAGGTCGCCTGGGCGACATAGGGGCTGTAGCCGTAGGCAAGATCGCGTACCTGGCCGACGCTGGCGGTGTAGCGCGAGACGCCGGGACGCAGGGAGCGGGCCACCGAGGAGAACGGTACGGTGAAATGGCTTTCCTGGCCGCTGGCCTCGGTGACGGTGACCTCCAGGTCGCCGTTGTCGCTGGTGGGGTTCAGGTCGCTGATTTCGAAAGCGCCCGGGGCGACGGTTTCCTCGTGGATGATGTAACCGTTCTGGCGGATGGTGACGCGGGCATTGGTGGCGGCGATGCCGCGCACCACCGGGGCATAACCGCGTTGCGAGTCCGGCAGCATGCGCTCGTCGCTGTTCAAGCGCACTCCGCGCATGGCAACGGAATCGAACAGGTCGCCGTCGGTGAAGGCATCGCCCAGGGTGAGTTGCGAGCGCAGCGTATCGATGTCGCGCTGGGCGTAGGTGGCCAGGTTCTGCAGGGACTTGCCCTCCTCGCCCAGGTTGAGGGCGGAACGCTGGCGCAGGCGCCAGTCCCCCAGGTTCAGCCCGCCGTTGAGGCTGGCGTAGGCGGACTGCTGGTCCTGGCCCTGGCTGGTGCTGCGGTAACCGCTGACGTTGTAGTCCAGGAAGGCTGCGTTGACGCCACGGTCCCAGCGCTCGGGGCTGACGTAACCACGCGGATTGCGCCGCAGCATGGCCTGGGGAATGCTCAGCTCCAGACGCTGCTCGCCGGCATCGACCGCCACGCTGGCGCCCTCCACCAGGCCGGGCAGATCCAGGCAGTCGCCGGAAAGTTTGTCTTCTGGCAACAGCTCGAGCTTGACGCCGAACTGCTCCAGCTGGACGCGGGTGAAGCAGGCCTTGCCGCGCGCCGGGTCGCCGTCAGCGATGAAGCGAATATCGTGCGGCCCTACCGGAGTGCCATTGAGCAGCACTTCCAGGCTATGCACGCCGGGTTCGACCAGGTTGCTTTCGCGAAAGCGCGAGAGGTTCATCGACCGCGCGCCCTGCCCCCAGAGCATGTCGCTCTCGAAGGTGGCTACTTCGCCGTCTTCCGCCTCGGCCGCGTCGACTCCGCCGCACAGGCCACCCAGCAGGCAGAGGGCCAAGGCCAGGGGCTTGAGCTGGAAGTTCAGGAAGATCGGGAGCTGGCGTTCGGTGTTCATGATGGAGCCTCTTGGCCGCCCTTCGGACAGCCCCTGGTTCTCGGGCATAAACGGGCTCCTCCCGGCGCTTTGGCGGGTGTCGAGAAGGAGCGTTGGAGATTGCGTGAGTTGGCTTGGGCCCTGGCTTCAGGGCGAGGCAAGCCTTGCGATCAGTTCATCCGGCAGGAGAACGGTCGTCGTCGATGGAGGTGCCTGGCACCCGGGGGAAAGCTCGTCAGCAAACGGTTCATGGCATCAGCCCTGCGATAGGTCCGGCCTCCGCCTGGAGGGCCAGTGCGGAAGCGATGGGACAAGTTTCCGCTCCGGGCAGGACTCGTCCTACCGTAACTTCCCGGCAGATGCGTAGGATTTTTCTTAACCGATAGCAGGCTAACGAGCTTGATGAAGCGTGGCAGGCACTCTGGATGGAGCTTCGAGTGGTTATTGGCGCGGGACCAGGCGGCCCGCGCGCGGGTTCAGGGGCTGATGGTCAAGGCTTGAGGGGTTGGCTGTGCTCGATCATCGCGCCGAGGTCGGTGATGCTCGTGTAGTCCACCTTGCTGGCGGCTGCAGCAGTTCCCTTGAGTGGCAGCAGCTTGCGTTCGCCGGGCGCCAGGATGGAGCTGTTGATGTCGAGGTCGGGGCTGACGCCGCCAACGCTGACTTTGCCCAGGGAAATGTAATAGGGGCTGTCGTTGCGGCACTCCAGCGCCAGCTCGTTGCCATTGCGCTGCAGGCGCCATTGCAATTGCTCGGCGGCCGCCATGGCATTACCAGGTAGATCAGCCGGGCGGTAGAAGAGTTTGATGCGGCTGCGGAAAGCGATCTTCAGCTTGTTCTGGCCTTCGGCCGAAGCGGGCGGAACTTCCAGTACGTTGAGCCAGAACAGCGACTCGCGGTCCCTGGGCAGGGACTTCTGTCCACTGAAGCGGATACGCAACGCCTGCCCCTTGCCGGGGTCGATGCGAGCGATGGGCGGCGTCAGGACGAAGGGAGCCCTGGACGTATCGGGCGTGGCCTGGACATTGCCCTCGTCGATCCAAGACTGCACGAGCATGGGCGCGCTGCCGTCATTGTTGAGCTTGACCGTCACCTCGCGCTGGCTGGCGTCGTAGACCACTCGCGTCCCGGTGATCACGATGGAGGCCTGCGCCTGGCCGACCATCAGGCAGGCCGCCATCAACAGGCCCAGTGCCCGCATGCCGAATAAACCACGCTTCATGATGAACCTCGCGTCGAGAGTGACGAATCCATGGTTGCGAGGGCTCACCGTTTCTTCGGTGGCCCTCGCAGGGTACTGCCGGTGCAGCTATCGATTACGGGTAGACGATCGAGTAGGTAACGCTGGATTTCACTTCCCCGGCACTCGGGGTGGCCGAGTTGGAGTAGTACTTCACGGTGAAGGGAATGGTCGCCTCGGCACCAGAGATATTAGTGAACACCGAGGCCGGTGCAGCCCCCATACGCACGATGGAACCATTGTGGAACACGGCCAGGTCGATTTCCTGTGCGCCACTGCCAGTGTTCTTCAGTCGGCCTTCTGCAGTGACGTTGGCGCCGGGCTCGAAGAACACGGCCACGCCGGGGTTGCCACTGGCTTCGGTACCGGTGCAACCGGACAGGTCGATGGTGAAGTTGGTATCGCCACCGGTGGTGCCGACGCCGGCCAGAGAGGTCTTGGAAACGGTCGGCAGGGTCACGCTGCCATCACCGGTTCCAGCGCCGTTGATCTTGACGGTGCAGGTGACGTCCTGGACCTTGCCGTTGAAGTTGATGGTGCCGTCGGCAGCCTGCGCCTGGTGGGCAGCAACGATCATGGCAGCGAGGGTAGCGAGGGAGATCAGGGACTTTTTCATCTGAGGGATTCCTACATGAGTGAGTGGGCTGCCTGCACCGTCATTGGTGGAGGAGATGGCCAAATTCTGTTCTCACGAAGGAAGTCGCCCTACCGTAAAACCCTCATCAGCTTGTAGGAAATTTCCACAAATTAGATCGTCGCCATCAGAGCTGTGCTCCTGCGCTGAGCACGGGGCACAGCGCAGGATCGGCCCTCTTCTGCTGGATGATTCAGGCAGGCGCCCGCTCCGGCTCGACCTTGGCCACGCCACGGCTGACCCACCAGCCGAACAGGCCGGCGGTGAAGAACATCAGCACGCCATAGATGGCCGCGGGGATCGCCATGGTCTTGTTGTTCAGCAGCATGGGGCTGAGCGCCAGGGCGATGGCCAGGGTGCCGTTGTGGATGCCGATCTCCATGCCGATGGCGATGGATTGCGGCTTGGACAGCTTGAGCAGGCGCGGAATCCAGTAGCCCACGGCCAGGCTCAGAAGGTTGAAGCAGAGCGCCGCCGCGCCGACGATGGGTGCATAGGTGAGGAAGGTCTGCCAGTCCTTGGTCACGGCCACGCCGATGATCACCGCCAGCAACAGCGCGGAGAGGATCTTCACCGGTTTCTGCAGCGCTGCCGCCACGCTCGGCAGCAGGCGCCGCACGAGCATGCCGATGGCCACGGGCCCCAGGACGATGATGAACACCTGCACCACCTTGGCGAACTGCAGCGGGATGGTCTGGCCGTCGTTCATGAAATACAGCAGCGACAGGTTGACGATCAGCGGCATGGTGAGGATGGCGATCACCGAGTTCACTGCGGTCAGCGTGATGTTCAGCGCGACGTCGCCGTGGGCCAGGTGGCTGTAGAGGTTCGCGGTAGTGCCGCCGGGGGATGCGGCGAGCAGCATCATGCCCACGGCCAGCGCCGCTTCGAGGGCAAAGCCCAGGGTGATGAGGAAGCACGCCAGCGGTAGCAGGATGATCTGGCACACCAGGCCGATGAGCACGGGCTTGGGATAGCGCACCACGCGGGCGAAGTCGGCGATGGTCAGGGACAGGCCGAGGCCCAGCATGATGATGCCCAGGGCGATGGGCATGAAGAGAGTCAGCAAGGGATCGTTGGTCATTGTCGTTATTCTCCAACTGGGGTGGGCCGATTGTTTCGGCCTCCCGGGCGCTTGTAACTGGCCTTGCGGGCCAAAACCGCTTCATCCTGTAACAGAATGCGAAAGTTGGTAGCCAACGGGCGGGATCGTCAGGCGAGCGGGCTCTTCGTAGGAGCGAGCTTGCTCGCGAACCGCCCAGCGCGTAGGGCGCATAACCTGGAACAGGTTATCCGCCGCACGGCTCGTGGCGGATAACGCTGCCGCGTTATGCGCCCTACGGGACTTGCTCGCGAATTGCCCAGCACCGAAGCAACCGGGAAATCCGTTCGCGAGCAATAACGATGGCGTCCCCCTCGCTCCTACAGGTGTTTCGTGGCAGCGTTGGTGCTGGGGCCAGCCCCTCTCCCCCGCCCTCTCCCTGAAGGGAGAGGGAGCCGTTCGGCTGCCGCGGGATGTCCGAGTTCGCCGTCCAGCGCGTAGGGCGCATAACCTGGAACAGGTTATCCGCCGCATGGCTCGTGGCGGATAACGCTGGCGAGTTATGCGCCCTACGGGGCTGAGTTCGCCGGCCAGCCCATCGAGTCCTGTAAAGCCGCAACGGCCTTCAATAAAGCAACGCACTCACCGCCGCACAGGACAGCCCCCTCTCCCTTCAGGGAGAGGGTTGGGGAGAGGGAACGCCCGAGCGCACCGCCCCATAACTGCAACGATCAGATCGCCGTGGCCCCGCCATCCACCGGCAGCGCGATGCCGGTGGTGAAGCCGGCGTGGTCGCTGCACAGGTAGAGCACGGCGGAGGCGATTTCCTCGACGCGGCCGACGCGGCCCACCGGGTGCATGGCGGCGGCGAATTCGGCCTTCTTCGGGTCGGCCTCGTAGGCGCGGCGGAACATGTCGGTGTCGATCACCGCCGGGCACACGGCGTTGACGCGGATTTTCTTCTTCGCGTACTCGATGGCGGCGGACTTGGTCAGGCCGATCACGGCGTGCTTGGAGGCGGCGTAGATGCTCATCTTCGGTGCAGCGCCCAGGCCTGCGACCGAGGCGGTGTTGACGATGGCGCCGCCACCCTGTGCCAGCATCATCGGGATCTGGTGCTTCATGCACAGCCACACGCCCTTCACGTTGACGCCCATGATGGCGTCGAACTCGCTCTCTTCGCCGTCGGCCAGCTTGCCCTTCTCGATCTCGATGCCGGCGTTGTTGAAGGCGTAGTCCAGGCGGCCGTAGGCGGCCACGGTGCCTTCCACCAGCGCCTTGACCTCCGCGTCGCGGGTCACGTCGCAACGGATGAAGGTGGCCTCGCCGCCCGCCGCGTGGATCAGCTCGACGGTGCCTTCGCCGCCCTTGGCGTCGACGTCGGAAACCACCACCTTCACGCCCTGCTGGGCGAAGGCCTGGGCGGTGGCGCGGCCGATGCCGTTGGCGGCGCCGGTGACCAGGGCGACCTGGCCGGAAAGCAGCTGACTCATGAGCGTTCCTCGAAGGGTTGGGGAGGCGGATGGATAACCGTCGCAGTCTAGCCAGCGCGTGGCGGGCGCGAAGCACTATCAGGCGGGGCGACGTCGCTGCATCCATGCCGATGATGATCTGCTCCGGCAAGGATCACTGAGGCCGATGGCCGGACATTCCTCCGGCAGACGGAACTTGCCCCGAAGCCGCGCGCGGACTATCACCTAGGCTTTCCCCCTGACTGAGTCCACTGCCATGTCCGCCCAGATCAATCGTCAGTTCCAGCTCGCCCAGCGCCCGGTCGGCGCCGCCACCCGCGACACCTTCGCCTACGTCGAAACCCCGGTGGGCGAGCCCGGCCCCGGACAGATCCTGGTGAAGAACCAGTACCTGTCGCTGGACCCGGCCATGCGCGGCTGGATGAACGACGCCAAGTCCTACATCGCCCCGGTGGCCATCGGCGACGTGATGCGCGCCCTGGGCGTGGGCAAGGTGATCGCCTCGCAACATCCGGACTTCAAGGTCGGCGACGAAGTGAACGGCGCCCTGGGCGTGCAGGACTATTTCCTCGGCGAGCCCAAGGGTTTCTACAAGGTCGACAGCCAGCGCGCGCCGCTGCCGCTGTACCTGTCCGCGCTGGGCATGACCGGCATGACCGCCTACTTCGGCTTCCTCGACGTCGGCCTGCCCCAGGCCGGTGACACCGTGGTCGTCTCCGGCGCCGCTGGCGCGGTGGGCAGCGTGGTCGGGCAGATCGCCAAGATCAAAGGCTGCCGCGTGGTCGGCATCGCCGGCGGCGCCGACAAGTGCCGCTACCTGGTGGAGGAACTGGGCTTCGACGGCGCCATCGACTACAAGGCCGAGGATGTCAACGCCGGCCTCAAGCGCGAGTGCCCCAAGGGCGTGAACGTGTTCTTCGACAACGTCGGCGGCGACATCCTCGATGCCGTGCTGGCACGCCTGGCGCCCAAGGCGCGGGTGGTGATCTGCGGTGCGATCAGCCAGTACAACAACAAGGAAGCCGTGCGCGGCCCGGCCAACTACCTGTCGCTGCTGGTCAACCGCGCGCGCATGGAAGGCATGGTGGTGATGGACTACGCCCACCGCTTCCAGGAAGGCTTCAAGGACATGGCGACCTGGATCGCCGAGGGCAAGCTGAAGTCGAAGGAAGACATCGTCGAAGGCCTGGAAACCTTCCCCGAGACCCTGGCCAAGCTGTTCAGCGGCGAGAACTTCGGCAAGCTGGTGCTCAAGGTCTGATATAACGCCCCCGATCCTGGCTGGAAATCCTGCGCGGAACTCTGCCCTCTCCCCGCCCAGGCTGCGTGCCCCGCTCCGAAGGGAGAGGGCTCTTGATCTTGTAGGAGCGGGGGGGGGGGGGGGGGGGGAGCACAGCGCAAGGGAGCGGGGGGGGGGGGGGGGGGGGGGGGGGGGGGGGCGCAGGCGCGCAGGAA